>JAURDG010000077.1 GCA_030828025.1 Flavobacteriaceae bacterium
ACAACTCTTTTTAGCCTGATCCTTGACCTTATTGAACCCACCACAGGAGCAGTAACAAACAAAGGGATTGTTGTCGCTGAAGACGAACGCTGGAAGAACCACACCGCCGCCTTTGTGGATGAACAGTTTCTAATTGGCTACCTCACGCCAGAAGAGTATTTCTTTTTTATTGGTGGTTTACGTGGGATGACAAAAGAGGCTGTCCGCACTGCCTTGGAGCGGTACAGCGATTTCTTTCACGGCGAGGTGTTGGGCCAAAAAAAATACATCCGTGACCTATCCAAAGGAAATCAAAAAAAGGTAGGCATAGTAGGCACACTCATTTCGGATACGCCACTAGTTATTCTAGACGAGCCCTTTGCCAACCTCGATCCTACGACACAGATTAGGCTTAAACATTTGCTCAAGCAAGAGGCTAGTGTCACAAAAAAAACGTTTTTAATTTCCAGTCATGACTTGCAACACGTAACAGAAGTTTGCGACAGAATCGTGGTTTTGCACAAAGGAAAAATGGTACGAGACGTCACAACAAACGCATCAACCTTAAAAGAATTAGAGCAATTTTTCCTTGAACAACTTTAATATTTATACTAAAGCTTTCTTTTTATAGTTTTATAGCTGTAGCTTTTTGATGAAAAAAATAGTCTTTTCTTGTGTAATTTGTATGCTGCTTGTTGGTTGTTCGACCAAGAAAGACAGTTTTGCTCGACGTGCTTACCACGAAACAACTTCCAAATTTAATCCGCTATTTAACGGGACCGAAGCACTTCGCTATGGGCGTTTAGATATCGAAAACAATTATAAAGACAATTATTGGGTACAGCTAAGTGTTGCGCCTTATCAGCTACCCGATGTCTATGCAGACCAGCCGCAAACAAACGCCTTTTTTGATCGGGCTGAAGAAAAAGCCATCCTGACCGTACAAAAGCATTCCATGCTTATCCAAGGCGAACAACGCAACAAGCAGATTGCCAAAGCATATCTTCTGTTGGGCAAAGCCCGTTATTTTAATGGACGCTATTTACCCGCAATTGAAGCCTTTTCCTATTTGATAAAAAATATGCCGAAAACCCCCGAGGCAAAGGAAGCCGAGCTCTGGCGTGCCAAAACATTTCTGGCCATTGAGCAATATCAACGGGCAACAAGAGAACTCCAAAACATATCTGTAAATGAGGTGCTAAACACCAAGCAATATGCCATGGCACAAGCAGCACTCGCAGATGCCTATATCCAAGAAAACCAAGACACCCTCGCCACTAGACCTTTAACAGTAGCCTTGGCTGTAGAAAAATCTCCTGCGTTACGTGGACGCTATGCGTATTTGTTGGGGCAATTGTACGAAAAACTGAACTACGCCGACTCGGCAATTATCGCGTACCAGCAGGTCTTGGACTTAAATAGACGCATTCCTCGAGAGCTTTGGCTTCACGCTCGGCTGGCACAACTCAAAAACAACGTTCCTGACGACGAAGCAACCCATAAAGCCTACACAAAACTACTGCGCAACGACGAAGATCGACGGTTCCGTGACAAGATTCATTATTTCTACGGCATATATCAACTAAAAGGGGCAGACACCCTTTCGGCAGAAAAACACCTAAATGCCGCCTTAAGGACGAATACTTCGGACAACTACCTAAAATCACTGATTTATAACCAATTTGCGGACAATCGGATAGACCAAGTGGTCTATGTGGCTGCAGGTGCTTACCTCGACAGTACGCTCCAAAACCTTGACAATACAACAAGGCGTTACCGCAAGCTTAATCGAAAACGAAAAAAGCTAGACGACATTATTACCTATGAGAATACCATCGCCAAAACAGACAGCCTGCTTCGATTAATGCAGATGACACCCGAAGAGCAGTTGGCAGTCGCCCAAAAGGTGGTTGATCAACTCAAGGCGCAAGCGGCCAAAGAGGCAGCTAAAGCAAACAGCCAAAACCCAGCACCCATCAACAGTTTTGGCCAATTTTATTTTTACAATAGCCGCGAAGTAACACAAGGTGCCCAAGTGTTTAAACGTAGCTGGGGCGAAATAACCTTAACCGACAACTGGAAATATCAACCAACCAACAGTATTGTTGCAGATTCGCCGACAGAAAAAACAGAAGAGCCTGCAACTGAAGAGGAAGACCCTAGGTTTGATCCCAATACGTATGTACAAGCGATTCCGCCAATCACCGCAAAAGATAGTTTGCAACTGATGCAGCACGAGGCTTATTTTCAAGCGGGTATCGCATATAAGGAACAGTTTGGAGTTGCACAAAAAGCCCTAGACCGGTTTAACGAATTGCTCTCTTTAGAAATCGATGAGCGCTATGAATTGCCTACCTTGTATCATCTGTATGAGTTGTATAAAAGCATTGGAAATCGCACTGCTCAATCTAGTGTTCGAGAGCACATACTCAGCTCATATCCGCAGAGTGATTACGCAAAAATGTTGCGTAACCCAGACGCATTGGCACAGAACATGGCGCAGAACCAAGCCGATTTTGAAAAAGCCAATGAGCAGTTTGCGCAGCAGCAATACCAAGAAGTGATTGCGCTAAGCGACCAAAAAATGCCTTTGCTCACAAACAAAGAATTGCAAGCCGATTGGGCGTTGCTTCGTGCCAAATCTTTAGGAAGGCTAGATGGTTTGGATGCGTATAAAGAAGCACTGACAATCTTGGTTCAGGTCTATCCAAAAACGACTGCAGGCGCACAAGCAAAAACCTATTTGGAAAAGTTTGATATATTTCAAGACGAGACCCCAGATGAGAACGATACTGCCAAATTGGTGTTTGTACGCAGTAAAGAGGAGCATGGCCAAACCATAAAAGACCAAGAATGGATTGCACAATGGATTAAAGGGCAAGGCATCGAAAAGCACCTAACTACCTCCATTGACGTATTTGACCGCACAACAGAGACCTTGGTGGTGCATGGTTTTAGCTCTGCAGCAAGTGCCCGCGAATCACGCCGATTAATGCGCGCCATAAACGCTGATTTGTTCAGTTCGGAAAATGTTGTACTTTTGGCGTCCCATTATCGCAATGCGCTTATTAGCAAACAATTGGATAGTGAACCAAACAACTAAAAACGCAAATTGAACTAAATTTAACATTATGGACTTAGGTAAAAATGCTGTAAAAATTAACTTTATAGAGCCCAATACTCGAATCAAAGGTGAGATCGAGTCTAAATCTGACTTCCGAATTGATGGAGTTTTAGAAGGAAAAGTAAACACCACTGGTCGTGTGGTCATCGGAAAAGAAGGCACCGTGAGTGGCGATGTACACTGTGGTTTTGCCGATGTGATGGGAAGTTTTAATGGAAACTTATTTGTAGATGGTCTTTTAACGATAAAAGAAGAGGGCATCATCGAGGGCGAGATTACTGTAGGCAAACTAGCTGTTGAGTCTGGTGCAACACTAAATGCTCAATGTAGTATGAAAACCGCTTCTGTAAAGTCAATTGTTGATGAAGAGCCCAAAAAAGCCGAGAAAACGGCCTAAGACTTGGGCGGTCCTATCGGGTACTGCCGTTCAAATGGGCGTTAGCCTTTATTTAGCCGCCAAAGCGGGTAAAGCGTTGGATGCCCATTGGGATTCGGGGCGCACATTTACCCTTATTTGCCTTATGCTGATGTTGGCGCTTAATATGTACGGGCTCATCAAGTTTCTTAATCGTTACGATTAGCCACTTTTGTTTTAATTTTTACCTCTTAAAATTTAATGGCCTAAATACCTTTTTTTCTTAAGGGTAAAAGTGTACATTTGCAGCGTTTTAGAAACAACCATTAATTGCGCTTAAAGCAAAAACATTGAAACACGTATTTTTAGCTTTTTTTACTGTTCTTTTGGCATCTAATGTGTTTGCCTTTTCTGCTGTCGAGAAAGAAGAAAAAAAAGGTTCTCTCAAAGAAGAAATCAAGGGCTATATTCAGCACCACCTCCAAGACTCTCACGATTTTTATTTAGGCTCTTATCAGGACGGAGATAAGAAAAAGTATATTGGATCTATTGGACTACCCGTGATTCTCTGGGATAATGGGTTGCATTTCTTTTCTTCCTCCAAATTTAAGCACGGCAAAGCTGTTGTACAAAAAGGCGAAAATTACTACAAACTCTATCACGGAAAAATTTACAAAACAGATACTGCTGGAACCATCACTTACGACAAGGAAAAGCATCCTACCAACGAAAAACCACTAGACTTGTCCATGACAAAAAGCGTCATGGGCATGCTGCTAACAAGTCTATTAATGTTCCTATTGTTCCGATCGCTCGCCCGATCGTATGCCAAAAATGGAAGTATCGCACGTGGCATTGGGCGGTTTTTCGAGCCTATTATTTTGTACATCCGCGACGATATTGCCATTCCCAATATTGGCGAAAAGCACTACAAGCGGTATATGAGCTTTTTGCTCACGGTATTTTTCTTTATTTGGTTTTTAAACCTGCTGGGGTTGACACCACTTGGGCTCAATGTAACAGGGAACATCGCCGTTACCTTTGGGCTGGCAATTATTACCTTTTTGCTTACCAACCTGACGGCAAATAAAAATTATTGGGCGCATATTTTTTGGATGCCAGGCGTTCCCGTATTGATGAAAATCGTGCTGATGCCCATCGAATTGCTCGGGGTCATCATCAAGCCTTTTTCGTTGTTGATTCGTTTGTATGCCAACATTCAGGCGGGGCACATTGTACTAATGAGTCTCATTGGGCTTATGTTTATCTTCAACAACTGGTTGGGAAGTAGTTTGTCCTTTGTTTTGGCATTTTCTATTTCTATTATCGAATTATTAGTGGCCGCTTTGCAGGCCTATATTTTCACTATGCTCTCGGCGCTCTATTTTGGGTTTGCCGTAGAAGAACATCATGATGAAGCGCATTAAATAGTAACATTAACAATTAATAAATATATACACATGGAAATTCCAGTAATCGTAGGTGCAGGACTCGTCGTAATCGGCGTTGGTATGGGAATCGGTAAAATCGGTGGCTCAGCTATGGAAGCTATTGCACGTCAACCAGAAGCATACGGGAAAATTCAAACAGCGATGTTGATTGCAGCCGCTCTTATTGAAGGGATTGGTTTTGCGGCACTATTTGCTGTATAACGAAAACATAAGTTCAGACAAGCAGTAGCTAGGCTGCTGCTTGTCGTGCTTAAATTATAGAATCCTATGGAAAAGTTATTAGGCGAATTTTCGTTTGGGTTGTTTATATGGCAAACCGTCATTGTTGTGGTGCTTATCTTTTTGCTCCGCAAATTTGCATGGAAACCCATTTTAACCACCATTAACGATAGAGAAGAAGGTATTCGTTCGGCGATGAAAGCGGCAGAAGATGCGCGCCAAGAGATGCAAAATCTTCAATCGGACAACGAACGCATCCTCAAAGAAGCCCGCACCGAGCGTGAAGCGTTGCTTAAAGAAGCCCGCGAACTCCGTCAAAAAATGATTGATGAAGCCAAAGGGGAAGCTAAAGCACAAGCCGAACAGCTTATTGCTCAAGCCAAGGACGCTATCGAGAGCGAAAAACAAGTCGCCATTACCTCGCTAAAAAATGAGGTTGCGGACTTATCGCTACAAATTGCAGAAACCTTGACAAAGGAACAGTTGTCTTCGGACAAAAAGCAAACCGAATTGGTGCAAAAACTATTAAAAGAAGTTAAGCTCAACGCATGATAGGAAGCCGAGCAGCATTGCGCTATGCCAAAGCAGCCGTACAGAAATCCATCGAAGATGGCACTTTGGACGCCCTAGCTAAAGACATGAAAGTGGTGTACGATACTGTACAAAACAATCGTGACTTAGAAGGTGTATTACAAAGCCCTGTGATTGGTGCAGACCTAAAACACAAAGCACTGCAGGCTATTTTTGCTCAATGCAGCCATGCTGGTAAAAACCTATTGCGCCTTGTGGCAGAGAATAACCGCACCTACCATTTAGATGGTATAGCGTTTAAGGTTATGGAATTACACCAAGATCATTTGGGCTTGGTCGAGGCTACAGCAATAACTGCTGTGCCGATTACTCCAGAATTGGAGCAAGAAATTTTGACAAAAGTCGCTAGTCTTACAGACAAAAAGGTGACACTTGTCAACAAGGTGGACCCCGCCGTCATTGGTGGTTTTGTCCTCAGATTAGGCGATGTGGAGCTAAATGCTAGCGTAGCACATCAACTCAACGCATTAAAACAAACGTTACGTTCAAACGCAATATCATGGCAGAAGTAAAAGCCGCGGAAGTATCCGCGATATTAAAACAACAATTAACAGGATTTGACAGCAGTGTCTCCTTAGATGAAGTTGGGTCGGTACTCCAAGTAGGAGACGGAATCGCCCGTGTATATGGTCTTTCAAACGCCCAATACGGCGAGTTGGTTACCTTTGACTCTGGCTTAGAAGGAATTGTCCTCAACCTTGAAGAAGACAATGTGGGAATTGTTCTTTTGGGCCCATCAAAAGGAATCAAAGAAGGTGATACAGTTAAACGCACCCAGCGCATTGCTTCGATTAATGTCGGCGATGGTGT
>JAURDG010000161.1 GCA_030828025.1 Flavobacteriaceae bacterium
ATGGCGCGCCAAGTATCGCTTTGTTATTCTTAACGAGGAGACATTTGAGGAGCGCTTATCCTATAAGCTAAGTCGATTAAATGTTTTTCTTACGGTTTCTATTTCTATTCTACTATTGATAACAGCCACGTTTTTAGTCATATCACAGACTTCGTTAAAAGAATATATTCCTGGCTATGACTCTACTGCACTTCGCCGGCAAGCGATTCGAAATAACGACCGCTTAGACTCGTTGCAACAAGCCTTGATGCGTAACCAGCGATATTTATTGTCAATGAACCAAGTCCTGCGTGGTGATTTAGACCTGCAGGAGCTAGAACGGCAAGTTGCTGCAGACTCTGTGTTTGTGGATTATTCCAATATTGACTTTGCCACGTCAGCAGCAGACTCATTGCTTCGTGAAGTGGTTGACCAAGACGAAAAATACAATGTGTTGGAGACGGCAAACCAAACCATTCCTTTTGTTCTTTTTACTCCCGCCAAAGGAACGATTAGCCAGCACTTTGATTCTGCCGCTGCCCATTATGCAGTGGACATCGTCACGGACAAAAAAACGCCCGTCAAAGCAGTTGCAGAGGGCAATGTTATTTTTGCTGGCTGGACGACAGAAACGGGCTATGTGATCATCATCAACCATCCGTATAACATAATTTCGGTATATAAACACAACGCATCCTTGAACGTTGGGCAAGGAGATACCGTACAACAAGGGCAGGTAATTGCCGTTACTGGAAACACAGGAACAATGACAACAGGCCCACACCTACATTTTGAGCTTTGGAGCAATGGCTTTGCCTTAAACCCAACAGAGTTTATAGAATTTGAACAATGAGTTTAAAGCAATATATAGCCAAACAGTGGGCAAAAAGAGCTGTTGCAAAAACACAACGCTGGGCAAAAGAACCCTCGAAAACCCAGGAGCGCGCACTTCGTGATTTAGTAAATAAAGCCAAGGGAACGGCTTTTGGCCAGGATCACGACTTTGCGCACATTAAGACCTATGCCGATTTTGTTTTACGGGTACCCGTTTGTGATTACGAAGGTCTTCGCCCTTATGTGGAACGCGTTGTGGCGGGCGAAGAAGATGTGCTTTGGCCAGGAAAGCCCCTATATTTTTCCAAGACTTCTGGAACCACTTCTGGGGTAAAATACATCCCCATTTCTAAGGAATCAATGCCTACACACATCAAGACTGCTCAAAACGCCTTGTTTCACTACATACACCATACGGGCAACAGCTCGTTTGTGGACGGGAAGATGATTTTTTTACAAGGAAGTCCCATTATGGCCGAAAAAAACGGGATCCAAACGGGGCGGCTTTCGGGGATTGTTGCCCATTATGTTCCATCGTATTTGCAGCGCAATCGGCTACCGAGCTGGGAAACAAACTGTATGGAAGACTGGGAACAAAAAGTTGATGCGATTGTTGATGAAACCATAGATGAAGACATGCGTTTAATTAGCGGAATACCGCCTTGGGTCAATATGTATTTTGAGCGGCTTAAGGCAAAAAGCGGCAAGTCAATCACCGAACTATTTCCCCATTTTTCGTTGTTTGTGTATGGCGGCGTTAATTATGCGCCATATCGAGGCGTTTTGGAAGAGCTCATGGGCAAAAGAGTAGATAGTGTCGAGCTTTATCCGGCTTCTGAGGGCTTTATTGCTTTTCAAGACACCCCCGATGAAGAAGGTTTGCTGTTGCAATTGGATTCGGGTATTTTTTATGAATTTATAGAAGCTGAAAAAATAAACGAGAAAAATCCTACACGGCACTCCATTTCTGAGGTAAAACTAGGTGTTAATTATGCCATTATCCTGAACACAAGCGCTGGGCTTTGGGGGTACAATATTGGCGATACGGTAGAGTTTGTTTCCTTATCACCTTATCGAATAGTGGTTACCGGGCGCATCAAGCATTACATCTCTGCTTTTGGTGAGCATGTCATTGGCAAGGAAGTGGAGCGTGCCATGCAGGAAGTACTTACCATTCACAAGGCTCGGGTGACGGAATTTACTGTAGCGCCACAAGTCACGCCACAAGACGGCCTTCCACACCACGAATGGTGGATTGCCTTTGAACAGCCGCCAAAAGACATTGCTTCCTTTGCGTCAGATTTAGATGAGGCGATGTGTGGGCAAAACACCTACTATGACGATCTGATACAAGGCGCTGTGTTGCGCCCGTTGGTTGTTAAAGCACTCCCCGCAAATGCATTTGAGCAGTATATGAGCAGCATTGGCAAGCTGGGCGGCCAAAACAAAACGCCACGCTTGACCAATGACCGAAAAATAGCCGACCAACTAAATATATTATTTTCGATAAAATAAAGTACCTTGCAAAAGCGTTTTGCCAAGGCAAACATATTCGTAAAAAAGTAAGAACATGAGCAAATCTACACCAAACAAACCCCTTGAAAACGAAGAAATAGACCTTGGGGTGTTGTTTAATTCTATCGGCAGAGGAATTAACAGACTATTTACCTTTTTGTTTACGGTTGTTAAAGAAACCTTAAGCCTACTTTTAACACTTGTTATTTTTGTTCGCAAGCGCATTGTCTTTTATACTATTGCATTGTTGGCAGGGATAATAGCCGGTTTTATATATGAGCGTAGCATTCCTCAAACGTATGTAGCCAACGCAACGCTTGAGCCGATGTTTGAAAGCGCCCGCCAGCTTTACAGCAATGTGGAGTATTTGAATGACCTAGCAGCGCAAAAAGACTCCCTACAATTGGCAGATTTTTTTGGGATTAGCCCCGCCCAAGCCGCTAAACTGAAGGAATTTAACATAGAGCCCATCGTTTCTCAAATTAAATTATTGCAGGAATACAACGACTATAACGTTGGATTAGACTCTATTGTTAAAGAAGAAACGAGCTTTGAAGATTATTTAAAAAAACGACAAAAATTTGATAACCCGACACACCTGTTAACGGCAAGTGCTACAGAAGCCAGGATTTTCCCACAATTATTAACCCCTTTAATAGCCTCTGTTTCCAAAGTGCCCTATTTTAAAGACAGGCAAGAAACGACCTTAAGAAATTTAGAGTTGAGTGATTCAATTACTCAAGTGTCTATCACGCAAACCGACTCCTTACTTACATTGTTTGAAACTGTGCGAATGGTTGAGGCAAATAAACCTTTTTCAAACGGCACCAACCTATATATGTCCGAAACGGCTGACAATAATGCCGAAATTTCTTTATTAGACAGAAAAGTACTTCTCTCAGATCGCTTGGAAGAAATACGTCAAGAAAAGCTCAATGCCTTAAATGTTGTGGATGTCATTTCCAAGTTTCCTAATGTTGGTTACTTGGACAAAACCTTCTACAAAAACAAAAAGGTTCAAGGAGGTGCGGCAGGCATTCTATTGCTGTCCTTTTTTTATTTTCTTCTGTATTTTGATCGCTTTGTTCTAAAGCTCAGCAACAAGCAGTAAGATGAACGTGCTCATTACAGGCGGCGCAGGATTTATCGGCTCTCATGTGGTTAGGCGTTTTGTTTCGGACAGCAACTACCATGTGTACAATCTGGATAGCCTTACCTATGCGGGAAACCTCAACAACCTCAATGACCTAGAAGGAAAAAACAATTACCACTTTATTTATGGGGATATCACGGACGCTGGTTTTGTAGA
>JAURDG010000220.1 GCA_030828025.1 Flavobacteriaceae bacterium
AATTTTAGGCATGCTTAATACGCCAGATTACCAGTTAATTCTTTCCGATACGCCTGGAATTATCAACCCTGCATACAAGCTACAGGAAAGCATGATGGAGGCTGTACGTTCTGTTTTTGAGGATGCTGATGTGTTGGTGTATATGGTAGAGATCGGCGAAAAAAAGGCTAAAGACCCAAATATTCTGCAACGATTGTCCAAAACCAATAAACCAGTATTTTTGGTGATCAATAAGATCGATATTGGCAATCAAATCCTGCTTGAAAATACCATAGACGCTTGGAAAGAGCAACTGCCCAATGCCTACATCAGAAGTATTTCTGCCCTAGAAGCATTTCAAATTGACGAACTCGTAGCGCAAATAGTTTCGCTTTTACCCGAACATCCACCGTATTTTCCAAAAGATCAACTGACCGATCGATCAGAACGTTTTGTGGTCAACGAGGTCATTCGTGAAAAGATATTACTTGCTTACGAAAAGGAAATTCCTTATTCCGTTAGGTGGAGACCGAAATGTTTAAGACCACAGACACCTTGATAAATATTAGGGCTGTAATTCACGTGGAGCGAAATTCACAAAAAGGAATTATCATTGGACATAAAGGTGCTGCTTTAAAAAAGGTTGGTACCTTAGCACGCAAAGATTTGGAACAGTTTTTTGGACAAAAAATTCATTTAGAACTTTTTGTAAAAGTTACGAAAGACTGGCGTTCCAATGCGAATACACTTAAACGTTTTGGGTATTGAGTTTGTCCTAAATTATATGTAACATTTATCATGCGAAACCTTGTAGCAATTGTCGGAAAACCTAATGTTGGAAAATCTACGCTTTTTAACCGCCTCGTCCAAAAGCGCGAAGCAATAGTAGATCCCACGAGTGGCGTTACCCGTGATCGACAATACGGCAAATCCGATTGGAATGGTCGTGAATTTACCGTTATTGATACTGGCGGATATGTCGTTGGGGGTGATGATGCTTACGAGCAGGAAATCGACCAACAGGTTATTATTGCTATCGAGGAGGCAGATGCCATTATTTTTTTGGTTGATGTAGAAATTGGGATTAATGCCTTGGATGAAGAAGTAGCGCGGCTGATTCGCAGATCGAACAAACCTGTTTTTTTGGTCGTCAATAAAGTCGATAGTGCACTGCGCATTCCAGCGACCACAGAATTTTATTCTCTAGGGATGGATAACCTTTTCCATATATCTGCCATCAATGGAGGCGGTACTGGCGAAGTGCTGGATGCCCTTGTGGAGGCTTTACCCGATAATGACATCGACTACCCTGACGATTTGCCTCGTTTTGCCGTTGTTGGTCGTCCTAATGCTGGGAAGTCTTCTTTTGTTAATGCATTAATTGGTGAGCCAAGAAACATTGTTAAAGATGAGGCGGGAACTACCCGAGATAGTATTGATACCATTTACAACCGTTTCGGCTTTGACTTCTGTTTGGTAGATACTGCTGGAATTAGGCGCAAGTCTAAAGTAAAAGCTAATATTGAGTTTTATTCTGTGATGCGTGCTTTACGTTCGCTCGAGTATTCTGATGTATGCATGCTTGTTTTTGATGCAACTCGATCCTTTGATACTCAGGTAAAAAATATTTTTTGGCTAGCTGCCCGAAATCATAAGGGCATTGTTATTTTGGTCAATAAGTGGGATTTGATTGATAAGGAAAAACAATCAACCAAAGAAGTGACGGCGCAGATACGCGAAGAAATTGCTCCTTTTGTGGATGTGCCGATTATTTTTATCTCGTCACTGACCAAACAACGTGTCTATAAGGCGATTGAAACTGCCGTTGATGTGTATCATCGTCGGGCACAACGAATCTCTACCCGAAAGCTCAATGACTACATCTTGCCTGTGATTGAAAAAAACCCTCCGCCAGCAACTAAGGGTAAATATGTCAAAATTAAGTTTGCCACACAGCTTCATTCTCCGCATCCACAGTTTGCTTTTTTCTGCAATCTACCGCAATACGTGAAGGAGCCATACAAACGGTTTTTGGAAAATAAACTTCGTGCTGAATATGATTTTTCGGGCGTTACTATTGATATATTTATTCGAAAGAAATAGCTACAGTTCGGCTTTAATACGCAGCAATTCTTGACGAATTTTTTGCAACTTTTTAAGTATAACTAAATTGTTCTTGTTCCCCTGATTTAGTTGCTTTTTGGCACCTTCGAGGGTAAATCCGCGCTCTTTGACAAGGGTGTATATCAACTCCAATTTTTCAATGTCTTTGGCCGAAAATTTTCGGGTACCGCTACTGGTTTTTTTTGGACTAATCAATTGAAATTCCTTTTCCCAAAAGCGTATTAACGAAGGGTTTACATCAAAGGCATGTGCTACTTCACCTATGCTGTAATACAGTTTTTCGGGTAGCTGATGTTGCATTAGTCAAGCGATTGATTCTC
>JAURDG010000207.1 GCA_030828025.1 Flavobacteriaceae bacterium
GTCTTATAAAAATTTATTTTTGCAGCAATCTTAAATTATAAATTATGTACTGGACGTTAGAATTAGCTTCGTATTTGAGCGACGCCCCTTGGCCAGCAAATAAAGACGAGCTTATTGACTTTGCAATTCGCACTGGTGCACCGTTAGAAGTAGTAGAAAACCTACAGTCTATAGAAGATGAAGGTGAAATCTACGAAACTATTCAGGAAATATGGCCAGACTACCCCACAGACGAGGATTATCTGTGGAATGAGGACGAATACTAAATATTATTACTTTCTCGAGGATTTTTTGCTTACTTTTGAACACCTAGATTTTTCCTCATGGGTATATTAAGTGGTGTCCTAAAAGCTTTTGTTGGCGATAAATCCAAAAAAGACCTCAAAGGTCTTGATCCATTAGTCAATCTAATTCATCAAGCAGCAATTGAATTGCCTGAGCTATCGCATGATGAACTGCGGGCAAAAACAGATTCGTTTAAAAAGCAAATTGCTGATGTCCGTGCGCCATTTCAAAAAGAAATAGATCGTTTAAAAGCTGAAATAGAAGAACTTAGCGATCTTGACGAAAAAGAGCAGCGGTACAACATCGTTGATCAAACCTCAAATCAAGCGCATGACGAAGTCGCCAAACTGCTCGATAAGTTGCTTCCAGAAGCCTTTGCTGTTGTTAAAGAAACAGCTCGAAGATTTATGGAAAATGAGCAACTTGAGGTTACCGCCACACCTTTTGATCGTGCGCTCTCGGCAACCAAACCCAACGTAAAAATCAAAGGAGACAATGCCATTTGGGCAAATTCTTGGGATGCCGCTGGCAAATCAGTAACTTGGGACATGGTGCATTACGATGTGCAGCTTATTGGTGGTATTGTACTGCATCAAGGTAAAATTGCTGAAATGCAAACAGGTGAAGGAAAAACACTTGTCGCTACCCTACCCGTTTACCTAAATGCCCTTGCGGGCAATGGCGTTCATTTGGTAACAGTAAACGACTATTTGGCAAAACGAGATAGTGCTTGGATGGCACCTATTTTTGAGTTTCACGGCCTTTCTGTTGATTGTATTGATCACCATAAGCCAAACTCAGAAGAACGTAGGAATGCCTATAAAGCAGACATCACCTACGGAACAAACAATGAGTTTGGGTTTGATTATTTGCGCGACAATATGGCGCATGCCATGGATGACTTGGTACAGCGACCACATCACTATGCTATCGTGGATGAGGTAGATTCGGTATTGATCGATGATGCGCGAACGCCGCTCATCATTTCTGGGCCCGTTCCGGATGGTGATCGACACGAGTTTCACACCCTAAAGCCTAATGTAGCGGCTTTGGTTTCGAAGCAGCGTCAACACCTTACCGCCGTATTGGCAGAAGCCAAAAAGCTGATAGAAGAAGGCGACAACAAAGAAGGTGGATTCCTGCTTTTACGGGTCTTTAGAGGCTTGCCAAAAAATAAAGCACTAATCAAGTTTTTAAGTCAAGAAGGGATTCGTCAACTACTTCAGAAAACCGAAAACTTCTACATGCAAGACAACAACAAAGAAATGCACCAAGTGGATGCTGATCTATTGTTTGTTATAGATGAAAAAAACAACCAAATAGAACTCACTGATAAAGGAGTTGAATATTTGTCTAAAGATGAAGAAAATCCTGATTTCTTTGTGCTACCCGATCTTGGTGGTGAAATTGCTGCCATTGAGAAAAAAGGACTTTCACCCGAAGATGAAGCGGCAGAAAAAGAAGTGCTATTTAATGAATTTAGTGTTAAAAGCGAGCGAATCCATAGTATGAACCAGTTGCTAAAAGCCTACACTTTATTTGAAAAAGACGTGGCGTATGTGGTTATGGACAATCAAGTGAAGATTGTCGATGAGCAAACTGGTCGAATCATGGAAGGGCGTCGCTATTCTGATGGCCTTCATCAAGCGATTGAAGCCAAAGAAAATGTAAAAATTGAAGCAGCAACGCAAACCTTTGCCACCATCACACTGCAAAACTATTTCAGGATGTACCGCAAACTTGCTGGTATGACAGGTACAGCCATTACGGAAGCAGGCGAATTTTGGGAAATTTATAAACTCGATGTCGTGGAAATTCCAACCAATAAACCCATCGCTCGAAAAGACGAGAATGACCTTATCTACAAAACAAAGCGCGAAAAATACAATGCGGTAATCGACCATGTAACAGCTTTATCACAAGAAGGGCGGCCCGTGCTTATTGGAACAACTTCCGTAGAAATTTCAGAGTTGTTAAGTCGTATGCTTAACATCCGTAAGGTGCCACACAATGTATTAAACGCCAAGCTCCACAAAAAGGAAGCAGACGTAGTAGCAGAAGCGGGAAAAGCTGGGGTGGTAACCATCGCCACAAACATGGCAGGACGTGGAACGGACATTAAGATAAATGACGCCGTCAAAGAAGCAGGTGGATTGGCCATAGTCGGTACAGAGCGGCACGATTCACGGCGCGTTGACCGACAGTTGCGTGGACGTTCAGGGCGACAAGGAGATCCTGGAAGCTCGCAGTTTTATGTGTCGCTTGAAGACAATTTGATGCGTCTGTTTGGTTCGGAGCGTATATCCAAAATGA
>JAURDG010000133.1 GCA_030828025.1 Flavobacteriaceae bacterium
CAGCTTTTTAGTGCCGAAGCGCCTGTTTTGGGGGGCGACAAATTGCATCCGCGAATTAGTGATACGGCTAAGCGTCTTTGGTTGATTTATGTAAGTTTAACCTTTGCTAATGGCTTGCTTTTATATGTGTCAGGAATGCCCCTTTTTGATGCGATTAACCATGCGATGAGTACCATGGCTTCGGGCGGCTTTTCGACCAAAAATGCAAGCCTTGCCTATTGGAATGATATTCCTCAGATTCAATATGTGTCCATATTATTTATGTTTTTAGCGGGGAGTAATTTTGTCTTGTTATACTATGCCATCAAAGGAAAATTCAAGCGTATTTTTTCTGATACCGAGTTTCGTTGGTATGCTGGTTTTATTTTCGCTTTTGCTATGATTGTTACTGTATCACTACTCCGAAACGGTATTTATCAGGCTGATGAACTCTCTTTGTGGGCTTCAGTAGAACAGTCCTTCAGGCATGCGCTTTTTCAGGTTGTGGCGGTCATTTCAACTACTGGTTTGGTAACCGCAGATTTTACGGCATGGTCTCCTTTTGTCACCATGCTTTTCTTCGGGCTGATGTTTTTGGGCGGCTCAACAGGATCTACTGCGGGCGGGGTAAAAGTGATGCGTCACCTAATTCTTCTAAAAAATGGCTTTTTAGAGTTTAAACGCGCCTTACATCCAAATGCCATTTTGATGGTTCGGTTAAATAAAATTACCATAGAGCAGTCTATCGTGTATCATGTATTGGCATTTTTTATCCTGTATATGATTCTGTTTATTATTGGCGCAGGCGTATTTAGTTTGTTGGGGTTAGATTTCACTAGTTCTATTGGTGTTTCTGCAACCAGTTTGGCTAATATCGGTCCAGGATTAGGTACGTTTGGTCCAAAAGCCACATTTGCTGCCTTACCCGACTTAGGAAAGTTGTGGAGTGCTTTTTTGATGCTTATTGGCCGCCTTGAACTCTTTACGGTACTTATTCTTCTAACGCCATACTACTGGCGTAAGCACTAACGCAAGGCTTTGGCAATTCGTCGAACCGCTTCCTCTATATTCTCCAAAGAAGCTGCATACGAAATACGAATGTTGTTTGGACTACCAAAGGCATCGCCCGCAACCGTAGCCACGTTCGCTTCTTCTAGCAAAAACATGGCGAAATCAGAAGCATTTTCGATAAGCTTGCCCCTTAACTTCTTGCCAAAAAAAGCTGAAATATCTGGAAACACATAAAAAGCACCTTTGGGCACATTGACCTTAAAGCCTTCAATCTCACGTAGTAAATCGATGATGCGTTTGCGTCTAAAGTCAAACTCATCAACCATGTATTTAATTTTTCCAACGGGTGCTAAAACCGCTGTTATGGCTGCCCGTTGAGCAATACAGTTGGTACCGCTTGTTATCTGTCCTTGCATTTTTGTACAGGCTTTGGCGATCCATTCTGGACCACCCAAATAACCAATCCGCCATCCAGTCATGGCAAAGGCTTTTGCCAAACCGTTAACCGTAATGGTGCGCGCATACATGCTTGGTATAGCAGCAAAGCTAAATGGGGTGACACCATCGTAATGAATGTGCTCATAAATTTCGTCCGAAAGCACAAAAATGTCTGGATGCTTTTCCAACACAACCGCCAAGGCTTCGTATTCTGATTTGGAATAGACAGAGCCACTTGGGTTGTTGGGTGAGTTTAGCATCACCATTTTGGTCTTAGGCGTAATGGCAGCCTCGAGTTGCGCTGGCGTAATTTTAAAATTTGTTTCTATACCAGAACGAATCTCTATCGGATTTCCTTCAGCTAAAGTGACGATTGCGCTATAACTTACCCAGTAGGGTGCGACAAGAAGTACGTCATCTCCAGGATTTATGAGTACCTGAACGACATTGGCAATGGATTGTTTTGCTCCTGTAGAAACCACAATTTGGCTAGGCGCATAACTTAATCCGTTGTCGCGCTTAAATTTGGTGCAGATGGCTTCTTTGAGTTCCGCATAACCATCAACCGGAGAATAGGAATTGTAATCGGCATTGATGGCATCAATCGCCGCTTCCTTGATAAACTCAGGTGTGTTAAAATCCGGCTCGCCGAGGCTTAACCCGATGATATCTTTACCTTCGTTTTTTAGTTCACGTGCTTTGGCTGCCATGGCTAGGGTTTCCGAAACAGGTAAACTTTTAATGCGTTCTGACAATGGTTGGTTCATGTTGAAATTTTCGCCAAATATACTCCCTGCTTTTTTATTCCCATAGGATTTTAATCAACAAAGTGAGTTTACTTTGTGATATGAAGTAAAGTATTGGAAAAGTTTAAACCGATGCGTATGTGTCGCTAAGCTTAAAAACAGGGATGTAGGCGTAATAGAGGTTTTTATAATCTCATTCCAATTTTAACGTTCCCAAAAACAATAAACCTATTTTCATGTTTCTTTGAAGAATGACGCTCGTGAAAATCTGTATGTGCATATCCAGGACCTATGTCAATACCAAAATTGAATTTTGAGACTTCAAAAAAGGTAACACCTACAGGAATGTATCCTCCATAACCACCTCCGACACCCACTAAAGCAATTGTATTTAGCTTTACACCTACATACGGGCAAAATGCGTTTAATCTCATTTTTTTGGGATAATAACTCAATCCAGCACCAACCCCAGCAACACCAATACCTACTTCCCATGCAATGTGTTCATTGATTATTTTATCATAAGTAACTCCAGCAAGCGAAGCAGCTCCAAGCAGATTTAAAGATAACGATTTACCACTCCGCAAAATACGAGTATCAACATTTTGAGCAGACACAAAATGGGTTACGCTTATGAAAACAAAAATCGATATGTAACTATATTTACTCACAATCCCCATTGCAGGCTTTAGCATCATTATAATCTTGTTCGGTTATATAAGATTTATTATCATCTCCACCTGTAAATATATCATAAGGGGTATCATCATTTATTCCACCAAATGTTTTAACCTTTAGTTCGTCAAAAATAACTCTTACAGAATCTACTGCTTGGATTGAATAGAATGCATATCCCAAATCACTATCAAGTCCTGTTACTCTAGTCACTTTGAAACTTGAATTTGGAATTATAATAATAGGATTTGCTTTACCTATATTGTTATTAATATCTAACCGCGTATCAAATCCTAGTACTTTTACTGTTTTATCTGTTTCGTTAAATAGTGTAAAATCAATGTTTGAACTAGCTTGGTCAACACATGAATTTAAGGTAAAAGCAATAATTAAGTAAATATAATATTTCATGATTCTTTGTTTTTAACGGTATTCTCTAAATAAATAATCAAGTTCTGCTCCATCAGTAGGGTTGTCATACATTTCACGTAAACGTGTCCTCCAACGCCACCATGAGCCAAGAGAACCTGGTAAGGCATCTTCCAATTGTCCTAAAGTATAGCCTGAAACTCTGTCATTAGGTCTATTGGGGTCAATCCTTCCATTGATTCTAGCTGTTGATTGATTAACATTATCAATCATATCTATTACAATAGGGGTATAGCCTTCACTTTCAGTTTGTATTCTTCTTAAAGTCCAATGTTGTCTATTTAAATTGTAAGGAAAGTTACCTGTGCCAACAATGGTAGCAGGATAGACTCTATTTATAATAGTGTATTCGACACCAACAGCCCAACTTTCTGGCAGAAATGGATCATCAGCTAATGTGTCAATCAACCATTGTCCGGAGCTGTAGCCAATTTCCCAATGAGAGACATGCGCTAATTCATGAACCGTTGTCGCAAATAAATCACGACTATTTTTCACTCTTCCACTATTGTGACTAGAATAAATAACAACAGGTGCAGACCAAATTATTTGATTAAAATCGAAATAGTGTGCCCTGCCCGATTTATCTTTGGCTCCTATGTGTAACTTTGGAGAAAGAAATTGTCTGGAATAAGGGTGTCGGATTCCATAAGCATTGTGATTATAAAAATACTCCAAAGCACCTCTATGTACGCTTGCATATAACCAATTACGAGGTGTTCCACTCCTTCTAATAGTAAGATTCCAACTATTCCCTCTACTTAATGATTCAAAACTGTACCAAGCCTGGCCATAGCTACCACTGCGAATGTCCCAGTCATGGCGTTCCCATTTAATGGCACATTTTACTTTTCTACTTCGAAATTTCCCTACTCTAAACCTGCCTTGTGAATCTGTTATTGCTCTTTTCCATTTAAACCACCTTTTAACAACTACTTGAGCCCCTTGTAGTGGTATAATTCGCGAGGGTCTAGTTGTATTGTCTTCATATTGAATTCTACCACTTGGATACCATTTTCTTCCTAACGTAACATATGGTGAACTAGAGACTTCTTCCTCAATAATGTCTTGCTCATTTCCAGTAA
>JAURDG010000110.1 GCA_030828025.1 Flavobacteriaceae bacterium
ATACCCCCATCAAGCCCCAAGACCTGTCCCGTCATCCAACTGCTTTTTTCTGACAACAAAAAGGCTGCAAGTTGTGCGACGTCTTTTGCTGTTCCAACGCGCTTGAGCGGGTGTCTTAGTGCTGCCTTTTCTTTCTTGGCATCATTGTTTAAAAATCTATTGGCTAAAGGGGTATCGGTTAATGAAGGTGCAATCAAATTCACCCGAATCTTCGGTGCCCATTCTGCAGCCAATGAACGTCCCAAGCCTTCTAACGCTCCCTTTGCGGCAGCCACGCTCGAGTGGAAAGGCATTCCTGTTTGTACGGCGAGTGTAGAAAACAGCACCACACTTGCTTGTTCGCTGGCGGCTAACAAGGGTTGAATTTGTTGCAGTGTGCGTACGACACCCATAACGTTAATGTCAAAATCATTGATGAAAGCTTCGGGTTTTAAGCCATTAAACGGGCGTAAGTTGATACTTCCTGGAAAATACACAAAGCCATCCAGGTGTGAAGGTAGTTGGTCTAGGGGCAAGGTTCCTGTGCTGACATCAAAAGGAAGGTGGTGTACATTTTCTCCAGTTAAGCCTTCGCTGGTTCTGGATGCCACCCATACCTCATCCGTTTGATCGAGCAATTCCAACAAGCTGTTGCCTATTCCGTAACTACCGCCGATAAATAAATATTTTTTGTTCATTTAGAAGGTTTAAAAATTTCATGGAGTGCCCGCTCTCTGTAGTCAAATATTTGTTTAACCTTATACTTCACAAAAAGGAAATGTGCTAGTTTTCCCAACAGACCAAAGGGGATTTTGTAATCCACGACATCTTCCATCATCACACCGTTTTTGGTTGGGTAAATAAAGTGTTTATGATGCCATAACGAATATGGGCCAAACCGCTGCTCATCTACAAAATAGGCTCCTTCTTCGACATGTGTGATCTCAGTAACCCAACGCACTGGAATCCCAAGAACTGGAGTTAATCTATATTGAATGATTTGACCTGGAAACATCTTACGTTCAGCGCCAGAAAGAATATCAAACCCCATGTAGTCGGGTGTGATGCGCTTTAGGTTTTTGGGGTCTGATAAAAACACCCAAGCCTCGTCAATACTAATCGGTAACTCTTGTTTTGCGGTATATTGATGCATCTTGTGATTTGAGCAACAAATATACCCATTTTGTTTAACGTTGTGAAATAAAAGTTAAACAAAATTAATCTTTAAACTTTTCCTTTAGTGCTTTTTCGATGTAAAGTAATGTGATGCATGGTAAAATAGTAACCAGAATTATCGCCATCCAAATGGCATTCTTGCCAAAATCGAACAAGATGAATGGTGCACAGCCCAAAAGACAATAATACCCCGCTTGGATAAGGTATTTGGATGATTCTTTTTGCGCAAAGTCCCAGTGCGCCTGACTTTTCTTTGAACGACTTGTTCTGTATCCATAAAAATCGTTGATTTTTTTAGGTGGATAGCGCAGTGTTATCCAGCCTGTGATGAGGTATATGACTCCACACAACAAACAGACCAGCACGGGTGAATTAAATGTCATTTTTTTAAAGGTAGAAAAAATCGAAAAAGAAATACTGCCGTAGCCATTCCAGCAAATGGCGCACATACATACAGCCACATTGGTTTCCAATGATCGCCGACCAAGGCGGGTCCGAGCGAACGAGCTGGATTCATAGATGCATTGGTGAGCGGACCTGCGAACATGGCTTCCAGTAGAATGACACCACCTACAGCTAAGCCTGCAACCGAGCCGATTTCTTTACTTCCAGTACTTACGTGTAAAATGACAAGCATCAATATTAAAGACAATAAAAACTCAAGCCAGAAAGCCTGCGTTTGCGGAATGCTGGGTATGGTAGCACCCAAAAGCGCACTTTCTGGAATTAAATAACTTACAACCAAACTTGCGCAAATGGCTGCTGCACATTGCGTAATCCAATAGGGGAGAACTAGCTTCAATGGGAACCGTTTGGCTATTGCAAAGCCAAGAGTTACAGCTGGATTAAAATGTGCCCCAGATTGTGCACCAAAGGCATAAATCATCGACATAACAACGAGCCCCCAAGTAATGGCGACTCCTTCGTGCGCTACTGCTCCAGTTGTCTCATGGACTGCCATGGCAGTAGTTCCGCACAAGACCATGGCAAAAGTTCCTACAAACTCCGCGTAAAGTGCCGTTTTTAATTTCATGTGGCGAAAATAAGCATGACAAGGTTAGCTAAATGTTATTTAAATTCTTTTCCCCGTACTCATAACGTAAAGCAGATAGGTTAGGAGCACAAGAAATAATTCCCAAAACATAATGTAAAAAGGCCACTCGCCGATAATTAAAGGATTGTTCACTTTGGGTCTATACGCTAGATACATATAGTTTGAATCAATCAGAAAGTTTAAGGGTAAAATGATGACAAGTAAAATATTTAGATAAAACACTACCCTTAACCAAGAATATTTTTCAAGCTTGAACCCCAAGTTTTTGTACATGTATATTGGCAGTAACATTATGCCTGCATGGGATAGGTAGTATTCCAAATATTCATAAGTTGTCCCATCAAAATTGTTGATTTGTGGAGTAAAAAAAGATTGAAAGGCTCCAATAATTCCTGCGTAAAACAAAAACTCAAACAGACGCTTGTTTTTGGGTATAAACAAAATAAAGCATGAGATGAGATTTGATATACCGCATAAGTGTAGTGGTAAATTATCACTAATATTCCAATACCCGTTTATGATATTTCGTGTATGGCCTGTGATGGTGGTGCCAATTAATACAAGGGAAATTAGCACTCCAAAATACCAAGTGTATTTTTTACTTAGACGTTTGCCAATTTGTAGGTAAGCGATAATAAAAACAACGATCAATATATTATTTCTGATCCATTCGTTGGAGAAAAGATCAATGATGTGTGCACTTGGTTCCATTAGAAAAATGCGCTGATTGTTCGTGTAAATATACAGGTTAAGGTGTTTGGTGCGTCATTTTATTTGCGTTGCCTAGTCCAAAAGGTTGGAGTAAAGTGTAGGTTTTTTCTGTGGGTAAGCCCATAACGTTGGTGTATGATCCTTCAATTTTTGTAACGCCAACTGCTCCTATCCACTCTTGTATGCCATACGCGCCCGCTTTGTCTAGCGGATGATAGTTGTTCAGGTAGTAATTGATTTCATCACTGCTTAATTCCTTCATGGTTACATAGGTGCAGTCGTGCACACACCATTGCTTTTGTGCGCTGCTCAAGCAGACAGCACTCAGCACTTGATGGGTTTTTCCTGCTAATGAAGACAGCATGTTAAACGCCTCATCTCGATTAGCGGGTTTGCCAAATGCACTACCTCTATGCCATACTATTGTATCGGCGGTCAATACGAGTTCATTTTTGTTCAGACTGCTTTGATGTGCCTTTCCTTTTAGCTTGGCAAGGAAGTCAACAATGGCGGTTTCGGTCAAGGCTGCCGGATAGGTCTCATCTACATCCAAAACACGTTGGATAAAGGGGATGTCCATTTGTTTGAGTAGTTCGATTCGTCTGGGCGAAGCAGAGCCTAAATAGATTTGGTAGCTCATTTGCTGTCGTTTCTGGCATCTGTCAACACGCCCCATTTGCCTTGCACTTTAAGCACTTGTTCGATCACATCACGCACACAGCCTTTACCACCATCTTTATGCGAAATGTAATCCGCCTGTTCGAGTACTTCGGCAACGGCATCATTGGGGCAACACCCCAATCGAGCGAGTTTCATGGCAGCAAGGTCTGGAATATCATCCCCCATAAACAAGACTTCATCATACGATAACTGGTGTTTTGAGACATATTCTTGTAAAACATTTCCTTTTTGATGTGCCCCCAAATACACATCACCAACGCCTAACTGTTTCAATCGGGTACGTACGGCTTCGTTTGTTCCTCCCGAGATTATTCCCACGCGAAAGCCTGCATGTAAGGCAGCCTTGACCGCATAGCCATCTTTGGTGTTCATTGTTCGCACCATTTCCCCGTCAGGAAGTATGGTAATGCCGCCGTCTGTAAATACACCATCTACATCGAATACAAAGGTGGTGATATGCCTAAAATCTTGCTTATAGCTCATACGTTGTGTGTGTTATAGATATCTTTGCTGATCGCATTGTAAATATTTTTTTTTGTTTGGTCTAATTGTTTGAGGTGCTGTTCCATTGTGGCAACATCATTTCGTTTCGCTGGACCAGTTTGTTTGTTTTCAGCCAAGGAGTTGGTAGCACGCTCAAAGGTCGTTTTTAGTAATTCGTCCAATAGTTTTGTTGGTAGTTTTTCCTGTGCACATAACGCTTGACCGATATGTACCATGTGGTTGGTAAAATTATTGGCAAAAACAGCTGCTAGATGGGCAGTTGCACGCTCTTGACTGCTCAGCTTAAAGACTTTGGTGCTAAGCGCTCTGGCGCATTGTTCTAATGTTGCTAGGTCGGTGGCGTTGTTTGCCTCAATACATATTGGGATATTCGTCCAGTCAACCGCTTGGTCTTTTACGAAACTTTGCAGTGGATACAGCACACCACTTCGCTTACAATCCCGTAACATGTTAAGATGGGCAGCCCCCGAAGTATGAACGATACAGGAGTCAATATCGATTAATTGTTCTGCAACAGCACCAATTTGATCATCTTGTACAGCAATAATACAAAGGTCAGCAGCTATATTTTTTTGTACTTCTGTAAAGTAAGGAATGTTGTTTGGATGCTTTGGTGCTTGGGTTGTGCGTCCAATCCATTGGACCAGTTGTATTTGTGGTTGCTTTGAACAAGCAGTTGCTAGGTGAATGCCCAAATTGCCTGTACCGATAAGTGCTAAGCGAAGCATGGGTCAAAATTACGAATTAGCGCTTATTTAAATCTGTATTGCTTTTAATTTCACTAATTTTGTCAAAAATTTTTGCTGATGAGTACAAACAAAACCTTTACCATGATTAAACCAGATGCCGTATCCAGCGGGCATACAGGTGCTATTTTAAACAAAATAGCCGAAGCGGGTTTTCGTATTGTAGCATTAAAAAT
>JAURDG010000240.1 GCA_030828025.1 Flavobacteriaceae bacterium
CGGTTGGGCCAATGGTTGCTTTAATGTCGGCAATACCAATTTGATAATTGCTCAACGTATCTACAATACGTTCTTTGTTTTCCTCCAGTTCTTGCTCATTAATGGTAATGCCTTCGTGCGGGTAGCTTTTTAGTAATGATTCGGTAGGCGCACGGAAGTTTTTTAGCTCAAGTGTTGGGTCAACTTCACCAAAATCAGCGACTAATTTTTTTGCCTTTTTTACGAGGTCATCTTCTTCGGTATCGACTACAGAAAGCGAAACTTCATCATCGCTATGTTTTTTTTCAGCAACTGGTTCTTTGGGGTCTTTTATTTGAATTGGTTCTTGCTCTTCTTTGGTGTCAAAAGTGACTTCTGCAAGCGGTTCCTCTTCAGTAAATTCCTCAGTTGTTTCTTCTTTTGTTGCTTTGTTAAATTTAGGAAAACGCATTTTTTCGGGTTTCCATTTAAGCTGAAAAACAAGAAAAACGATACCAATCAACGTCAAGAGTGCACCTACGCCAAGTGGTCCCATATAGTGTAGTAACAATTCATTGATTTCAAAACCTATAACGCCGCTGAGCAGCGAATGGTTTGGCAGTACCAAGGCAGCACTCAACGAAAGCCAAAGGGCTAGGAGTAATGCCCAAATCCAGCGGGTGCCTATTTTTTGTGTGCTCATATTGAGAAAGTGGCTAAACCCTGTTACCAAAACCATAAAGGCAATGATAAAAGCACCAATTCCTACACCGCTATAAATAAACAAATGCCCCAATGCTGCGCCAAGTTTTCGGATGCTATTTTCGGCAACTACTGTTCGGTCACCAAGTTGTCCTAAGGTACTTTGATCTGCTTTCCATGTTTGAAAGAAAGAGAAAAAGGAAATAAAGAGCAGCAAGGAAATAAGGATACAAAAAGCACCCCAAACAATTTGCTGTTGTCTGTTTAGTGCTTTGATGCGAAATCTTAATTTTTTTATCATCATCGGCGTACCAAAAATACAACAAAAAAGCCCGATGTTATCATCGGGCTTTTATATTGATTGATTGTGAAATGCAAAGAAATTATTTTAGGTCAAAACGATCTGCATCCATCACCTTATTCCAAGCAGCAATAAAGTCTTGTACAAACTTATCATTATTATCATCTTGAGCATAAACCTCAACTATGGCTCTAAGCTCCGAATTTGAACCAAACACCAAATCTGTACGCGAAGCGGTGCGTAGCTCTTTACCTGTAGTTCTTTCACGACCAATGTATTTGTTGTACCCCGCAGCTTGCCACTTCACATCCATAGATAAAAGTGTTTTAAACCAGCTGTTGTCCAATTTTCCATTTGTCCAAACACCATCGCTTGATGCTGAAATGCCCATGGCACGCAAACCACCAACCAAAACAGTCATTTCGGTAGGCGTAAGCCCTAGAAGTTGAGCCTTATCGAGCATGATTTCTTCAGGTGCAACAGCAAATTCTTTCTCGCTGTAATTTCTAAAACCACAAGCTCTTGGTTTAAGTAACTCGAAAGAATCGACATCGGTATTTTCTCGTGTGGCATCGCCACGACCTGTTGAGACAGCAACTTTAACACCACTGGCTTGCTCTATACCTACTGCTCCACCAAGCACAATGACATCGGCAATACTAGCACCTGTACTAGCGGAAATGTTTTCGTAAATCGCCAAAACAGTTGCGAGTTGATCAGGTTTGTTTACTGCCCAATTTTTTTGTGGTGCCAGGCGAATACGCGCACCATTTGCTCCTCCACGGTTATCCGAACCTCTAAAGGTAGCTGCAGCTGCCCATGCTGTTTCAACAAGTTGCTGCTGGGTCAATCCGCTAGACTTGAGTTCAGCTCTTACCTTGTCTTCTGCTGCTGCAGAAAGGACGTTTCCGGCAGGAACGGGGTCTTGCCAAATATAGTGTACATCCTTAAAGTCTCCAGCGATATAGTTGCTTTTTGGCCCCATATCTCTGTGTAGCAATTTAAACCATGCACGTGCAAATGCCTGACCGAACTCGTCTGGATTTTCTAAGAAACGTTCGCATATTTTTCGGTAAATCGGATCTGCTTTCATTGACATA
>JAURDG010000023.1 GCA_030828025.1 Flavobacteriaceae bacterium
AGGATTGTTCCATGCCTTGTCCGCCTCAACAGTAGTTCCTGCTTTTGTCTTTGATGAAAATATATTAGAAAAACTACCCAAAAACGATGCGCGAGTTGCGTTTATTCATCAACAACTACAACAAGTAAACAATATTTGTTCAACGCATAAAAGTAGCGTACTCGTAGCGAAAGGCGATCCGGCAGTGCTCCTATCAAAATGGTGTGCAACCTTTAACATTACCGCCGTATATACCAATGAAGATTACGAGCCATATGCCTGTGCACGTGACAAAAAAATCAAGGAAATTTTAGCTGATAAAGGTATAGATTTTGTCAGCTTTAAAGACCAAGTCCTGTTTAGTCCTCATGAAGTCTTAAAAAAAGATGGAACACCATATAAGGTATATACCCCTTATGCACGTGTTTGGTTAGCGCAGTTGAAAAATCAAGGTGTGCCACACTATCCATCCGAAAAGCATTTAGATCGTTTACATACATTCAACAGTACGTTGCCTAGCCTGTCCGAAATAGGTTTTACCAAAGCACAACACGAAATTCCGCAAGAAAATACCTCAACAGAATTAATCGACAACTATGAGGCTAATCGGAATTTTCCTGGGGTAAACGGCACGAGCAAATTGGGAATTCATTTAAGGTTTGGTGCTGTATCGCCACGACAAATCATTACAAAAGCGAATAAAAGCCATGAAAAAACGTTTCTCAAAGAATTGGTTTGGCGTGAGTTTTTTATGCAAATTCTATGGCACTACCCCCATACTACCGAAAAAAGCTTTAAACCTCAATACGATCGAATTGCATGGCGCAACAATGAGGAAGAATTTGAAAAGTGGTGTACTGGTCAAACGGGCTATCCGCTTGTGGATGCAGGTATGCGTGAGTTGAATCAGACCGGGTTTATGCACAATCGCGTGCGCATGCTGGTTGGCAGTTTTTTGTGCAAACATCTACTGATAGATTGGCGTTGGGGTGAGGCTTATTTTGCCGAAAAATTACTCGACTACGAGCAATCAAGTAATGTAGGTAACTGGCAATGGGTAGCAGGATGTGGCGTAGATGCTGCGCCATATTTCCGTGTTTTTAACCCAAGTGAACAGGTTAAAAAATTTGACAAGGCGCACACCTACATCAAAAAATGGGTGCCCGAGTACCAATCATTGACGTATCCTACGCCAATGGTAGAACACAAAATGGCACGAGCACGTTGCCTAGCAACCTATAAAGCCGGGCTGGCAGCATGAGAGGTGTAAAAAAACAGCATTTACCTCAAAAAACATGTCCGTGTTGTGGTTTGCCTTTTCGTTGGCGAAAAAAATGGAGTGCCAACTGGGAAGAAGTAACCTATTGTAGTGAACGATGCAGAAGAACAAAAAAACAACCGCTTTAGTTTGGTTTAGAACCGATTTACGTGTTCAAGACCAACATTCGCTTACCAAAGCCGTGCAACAGCACGAGCGCGTTGTTGCCGTGTATCATATTCCCAAAAAATGGCTAGAGTTCACACGATGGGGTTTTAAGAAAATGGAGCGGTTTCGTGCAAATTTCTTGCTGCAATCCCTAGAGCAACTCAAAAAAGACCTTGAACAACTAAATATCTCGCTTATCGTAACTACTGGCAATTGGACTGAAAGCATCACAAGGCTTCAAAAAAAATATTCCATCACGGATATTTACGCACAATACGAATGGACGCAAGAAGAAGTTGATGAACAAAATACGATTCCAAATAACGTAAAAACACACTTGCATTACGACCAGTTTCTATATCACCCAGAAAATATTCCGATGGCAGTGAACCAAATTCCTGAAGTATTTACTGTGTTCCGAAAGACATGCGAAAAGCAGGTAGTTGTCCAGCCACCGATTCCTATTCCTGAGGCGATGCCAACAGAAAATTTAATAGCAGATAACCCTGACATCCCCACGCTTAATGATTTAGGATATGAAGAAATTCATCAGGATAGTCGTACCGCTATTCCGTTTGTTGGTGGAGAAAAAGCAGCATGGACAAGAATTGACGAGTATTTTTGGGATACCAAACAATTATCTTATTACAAAAAAACACGCAATGGGCTATTGGGCAAAAAATACAGCTCTAAACTTTCCTTATGGTTGGCTTATGGGTCCATCTCGCCAAGATCAATTTATGCTGAAATAAAAAAATATGAGCGTGAAATAGGTAAAAATGAGTCCACGTATTGGTTAATTTTTGAACTTATTTGGCGTGATTATTTTAAGTTTATATCGCTCAAGCACGGAAATAGCATCTTTCGGTTGGGTGGAATCCTAAACAAGGATTACACTTGGGATACCAATCCTCGTAAAATAGAAAAATGGATGACGGGAAATACACCAGAACCCTTTGTCAATGCCAATATGTTGGAACTCGCCAACACCGGGTTTATGAGCAATCGAGGGCGGCAAAACGTGGCTAGTTTTTTTGCTAAAGAATGGAAGCTTGATTGGCGCATCGGTGCAGCATATTTCGAATCCATGCTTATTGATTATGACGTGCACAGCAATTACGGCAATTGGATGTACAATGCGGGTGTGGGTAACGATCCTCGTGATAGAAAGTTCAATATCGCATGGCAAGCAGAACGTTATGATGCCAGCGGTAAATATCAAAACACTTGGTTACAAAAAACACTTTTCTAATGGAAGTACGGCTTATTCTTGGAGATCAATTGAATATAAACCACAGTTGGTTTACTGACGTAAACAACGAGGTGTGTTATGTCATGTTTGAAATGCGTCAAGAGACCGATTATGTACGTCATCATATACAGAAAGTGGTGGGTTTCTTTGCGGCAATGCGGCATTTTGCGCGTCAATTGGAAAAAGATGGGCATACTGTTATTTATTACACCATTGATGACCCCAACAACTTGCAAAACTTAAGCGAAAACATAAAAAAATTAATCACCTTGGTATCTGCAACCTCATTTGCGTATCAGCTTCCAGATGAATATCGCCTAGACCAACAGCTCAAATCAATAACTGCAGCACTTACAATTCCCACTACTGCAGTTGACACCGAGCATTTTTTAACTACCCGAACCGAGTTGACTGAATTTTACGAAGGCAAAAAGTCTTTAGTCATGGAATTTTTTTATCGCTACATGCGTAAAAAGCATGATTATTTGATGGTAAACGGGCAGCCGGAAGGCGGCAGCTGGAATTACGACAAGTTTAACCGAAATACGTGGAAAGGCGGCACTATTCCACCCCCATATAAGCCCAATAATGACCTAGTAAACCAAATTTACACACAGCTACAGAATTTGGATTTGGACACTATTGGCACCTACAATAAAGATGCATTTTTATTTGCAATTACTCGAGACGAATCCTTGGCACAGCTCGATTATTTCTGTGCACATTTACTGCAAGACTTTGGCACCTATCAAGATGCCATGCATCAAGACGAAACTAATTTATTCCATGCCCGCATTTCGTTCAGCCTAAACACTAAGCTCATTGACCCAGCAGAAGTAATCGAACGAGCCATAGACGCTTACCGAGCAGATAAAGAAAAGATTAGCTTAGCGCAAATTGAAGGCTTTGTACGTCAGATATTGGGTTGGCGCGAATACATTAGAGGGTTGTATTGGAAAGAAATGCCACAATACAAGCAAAAAAATGAGTTAAACAATCATGGGAAACTACCTGCATTTTACTGGACGGCAGCTACAAAAATGAATTGTTTAAAAACGAGCATACAAAACAGCTTAGACAACAGCTACGCCCATCATATTCAACGATTGATGATTACGGGTAATTTTGCACTGTTACTTCAAACAAATCCAGATGAAGTGGATGCTTGGTATTTGGGGATTTATGCTGACGCTGTAGAGTGGGTTCAGTTGCCTAATACTAGAGGCATGAGCCAATTTGCCGACGGTGGAATACTCGCCACCAAGCCTTATGTTTCTTCAGGTGCTTATGTGAATAAAATGAGTAATTATTGTGGTAATTGCTCTTATGACAAAAAGAAGCGAATTGGGCAAGATGCCTGTCCATTCAATAGTCTTTATTGGAATTTTTTAGATGATAAAAAAGAGGAGTTACGCAGTAATAACCGAATGGGCATGATGTATAATTTACTGGGGAAAATAAAGCCAGAAGAATTGGCCAACATCAAAGAGAGAGCGTATAAAATCATGGAAAATCCAGATGCTTTTTAGATGAAAAAAGAATTGACAGCAGAAGCGATTAATCGTATTGTTGAAATGGGTTGGGAAGATCGCACGCCTTTTGATGCCATCAAGTTGCAGTTTGGACTAAAAGAGCAAGAGGTCATCGACATCATGAGGCGCAACATGAAACCGAGTAGTTTTAAGTTGTGGCGGAAGCGTGTTCAAGGAAGAAAAACCAAACACCTAAAAAAACGTTCCGAAGAAGTTGATCGCTTTAAATGCAGTCGGCAAAAGGGAATCAGCAACAATAAAATTTCAAAGCGTTAAACGCTAATTAAGGCGCTCAATCTTAGCACCAATAGCACGCAAGCGTGAGTCAATGTTTTGATAGCCTCGATCTATTTGCTCGATGTTGTGGATGATGCTCGTGCCTTTGGCAGAAAGAGCAGCAATCAATAGCGAAATACCGGCACGTATATCAGGCGAGGTCATGGTGGTCGCTTTTAAGCTCGATGTAAAGTCATGTCCAATGACATTGGCACGGTGTGGGTCACACAATATAATTTTTGCACCCATATCAATAAGTTTATCGACAAAAAACAAACGACTTTCGAACATTTTCTGATGCACCAAGACACTACCTCTTGCTTGTGTAGCCACAACCAAAACAATACTGAGTAAGTCAGGTGTAAATCCAGGCCAAGGTGCATCCGAAATGGTCATGACTGATCCATCAATATAGCTTTGAATTTCATATCCATTTTTATGCGCTGGGATAAACATATCATCCCCTTTTTTCTCAACAATGATGCCCAATCGACGGAATACATCAGGAATCTGCCCCAAATATTCCCAATGCACATCCTTAATCGTGAGTGCGCTTTGTGTTAAGGCGGCAAGACCTATCCAGCTTCCTATTTCGATCATATCGGGCAAAACACGATGCGTTGTACCACCCAAAGAAGAGACGCCCTCAATGGTCAAAAGATTCGAGCCAATTCCCGAAATGTTGGCACCCATACGAACCAACATATTGCACAGCTGTTGCAGATAAGGCTCACAAGCAGCATTGTAAATGGTTGTTGTCCCTTCAGCTAAAACTGCAGCCATGACAATATTTGCTGTTCCAGTAACTGATGCCTCGTCCAGCAGCATATAGGTTCCCTTAAGACGCTTGGCTTCTACGCCGTAAAAATGTTCCTCTTTGTTGTAACGAAACGCAGCACCCAACTTGATAAATCCTTGAAAATGCGTGTCCAATCTGCGACGACCGATTTTGTCTCCACCCGGTTTAGGGATAAAACCTTTGCCAAAGCGTGCCAACAAAGGACCAACAATCATAATGGAACCACGCAACCCACGACCAGCTTCTTTAAATTCGGCAGACTGCAAATAATCAATGTTGACCTCATCTGCCTGAAAGGTGTAGCTATCGCTACGATGCTTAACTATTTTAACGCCAAGTTGGGCTAATATTTCAATGAGTTTATTGACATCAATAATATCGGGAATATTACTGATCGTAACTGGTTCAGGAGTGAGCAATACCGCGCATAGAATTTGAAGTGCTTCGTTTTTTGCACCTTGCGGCGTTATGGCACCCGAGAGCGATTGACCGCCTGTAATGCTAAAAGCTCCCATGGTTACTGACGGCGTTGCTTGTTGTTTCGGAACTTTTTTGGTTTGTTAGATCGACCGCCTTTGACAAATCGCTTGTTGGTCAAGCGGATTAAATCTTCAGAATTCGTTAGTTCTTCTTCTGCTGTGTTCATGACAATTTTGCCATTTGAAAGTTCCGCCAAATGGTTGAAAATAACCTTATCTTCAACGGTATCTTTATTCCAGTTCAAAAAACACTTTTTCATGTGGTTGGCAATCACATAAACCAGGGCTTGCTTCAAATCGCCTTCTTCCCAATCAACCACCACGTCAATCATGCCCTTGATGTTGTTTCCATAAAAGCGGTATTTAGGAAAGGTTTGCGGGTAAGCAAGTGGTGTAGGACGAGCGGCCAAAACTTCTGGATCGGGTTTTGGGAATGGGGCATCAACATCCAATTTAAAATCGGACATGATGAATAACTGATCCCAAAGTTTGTGCTGAAAGTCGGCTACATCACGTAAATGCGGATTTAAATTACCCATAATACCAATAATGGCTTGGGCTTGTTTGTTGCGCTGTTCTTTATCTTGTTCCGCCATGACTTGCTCAATCATTTTATGAATATGGCGACCATACTCAGGTATGGCTAACAAAGCGCGATCGGTGTTGTATTGAAGATTGTCTATCAAAGGAGAGAATTAAGAGGTAAAATTAAGAAAAAAATAAATTATAGCTGAATGATATTCGGGATTTTAGCTGATGCTTTATATTTTTCGATGATCACATCAGGATGTGCAAAGGTTCCTTCGATGGAAATACTGGTGTATTTTCCTTTGCTAGACTTGCGAACCAATGAAGTAACTGTTTCATCTTCAAATAATTGCATTAACATATCTTGAGCATTACCAGAAGAAGGGATGATAAATTTAAAAACATAAGTAGCTGGCCACGAACTAGTATCGAGTAATTGCTGGTGGAATCTTTGGTAAAAGGATTGGTCGTGTATTTTTTTTGCCATAATGCAAAGATACGGTTTTGGAAAAGCTTACAAATAACGACCTTTGTATATGCTTGAGCCAAAAAAAATTGTCGTTACTGGTGCTCCGTCAACTGGAAAAACATCGCTTATCCAACGGCTTTTTCACACCGATTTAACCTGCTTTGAAGAAGGATCACGCAGCATTATAGCTGCTGCGCTAAAAAATGGGGTCGAAAATCCATTTTTAGACCATCCATTGGCGTTTAGCGAGGCACTTTTTGCCCACCGCCTCAACGATTATTTTGCACCCAAGCAGACAAGCATACATCTTTATGATCGAGGCATACACGATGTCGTGGCCTATTTACTTCACATAGGCGTTGAGGTTCCTTGTGGTATGCTTGAGGATTGCCATACATTTAAATACGACACTGTATTTGTGCTACCGCCTTGGGAAGCCATTTACACCAAGGACGATGAGCGCTTGGAATCATTTGAGGAAGCGCAAAAACTCCATGTCACGCTACAGAACACTTACGCTACGTTTGGGATGAACTGTATCGAAATACCTAAGGGCGGACTAGCTGAGCGAGAAGCCTTTATAATTGCCCATTTATGAATCTGGAAGCCCAACAAATATTACACAAATATTGGGACACAGATAAGTTTCGCCCTGGACAACAAGAAGCAATTTCGGCCATAATCGATAAACGAGATACGCTAGTGGTGTTGCCAACAGGAGGCGGCAAAAGCTTATGTTATCAACTTCCAGGACTGCTCCTTCCGGGTGTGTGTGTCGTGATTAGCCCGCTTATTGCGCTAATGAACGATCAAGTAAATGCCCTTAGCAAAAAAGGGATTCGTGCCATGCATATTTCGGGGCCCATGTCCGAAGATGAACTCGTTACGGCTTTGGACAATTGCAGGTATGGAGGGTTTGAATTTTTGTATTTATCACCCGAACGCGCGCAACATCCTTTGGTACAGGAGCGTTTGGCTGGCATGAACCTGTCTGTTTTGGCCATAGATGAAGCCCATTGTATTTCCGAATGGGGGCATGACTTTAGACCCGCTTATCGAGAAATTCTTCAGCTCAAGCAACTTTTGGTTGAGGTGCCAACCGTAGCCGTTACGGCTACGGCTACGGCTCAAGTTCAGGAGGATATTTGCCAAAATCTGGAGTTACAAAATCCAAGACGCATCGTCGGTTCGTTTGACCGACCGAACATTTCACTACATGTACTTCACACTTCAAACAAACTTGAAGCCATTTCAGAAGCCTTACACCCAAAAAAGAGTGCAGCAATTGTTTATGTAGCCACCCGAAAAAATGCGGAATCACTAAGTCAACACCTGAACAATATGGGGCATAACACCAGCTATTTTCATGGAGGAGTTGATGATAAGAAAAAACGCATTCATGATTGGATGCAGGAAAAAACTCCCGTCATGGTCGCCACCACCGCCTTTGGCATGGGAATAGACAAAGACAATGTAGCACGGGTAGTCCACGCAACTTTGCCCTACAGCTTAGAGCAGTATTACCAAGAAATTGGGCGTTGTGGGCGTGATGGGCATCCTGCCAAAGCCACTCTCGTGCTTGACAATACAGATGATAAGAAATTAATCAACAGAATCCTATCCGCCATTCCTCATGAAGAGGTCGTTAAAAAAACATACAAACATCTGTGCCATTATTTTGACATAGCCTATGGCGAACTCCCCGAAACCTTAAAAGAATTTAATCTGAATATGTTCTGTAATCGATATGCACTCAAACCAAAAACAACCTTTTATGTGCTTGAACAATTGGCACGTGGTCAGGTGCTTACACTAACACAGTACAGCAGTCCAAAGACCAAAGTACAAATTCTCCATCAGCATAACCAAACCGACAACCCGCTTGTAGATTATTTAATGCGCCATGTGGGCGGAATCACAGATCGATCGCAGACGATTCAACTTCAGGACATCGCAAGGCGAAGCGCAATACCACTTAATAACTGTATTGATACATTAAGAAATTTGGGGGAAAATGGAACCATAGCACTTGACCAACTCCATGTGGACAGCGCAATACAGTTTCATGTTCCAAGAGAAGACCAACAGACATTGTTACCCATAGTTAGGGAATTAAAGCACGTTAAAGAAGAAAAAGAGCGTTTGGCCGCTACTGTGTTGGCGTATGTTAACTGCACTAGCTGTTTACGCAGTCATTTGTTGGGCTATTTTGGCGAACACGCATCAAAAAACTGCGCCAATTGTTCCAATTGTGTAGTTAAAGACCCAGCCGTAAAAACAGTAGTTAAGGTGCTAAAAAGGTTACTTTCACAAGAAGAAACCTTATCTTTGAGTCAGTTGCATCTTGCGAGCGGTTATAGTAGGCAAGCGGTTGCCCAAGCCCTTGACTTGATGCTACAAGAAGAAATAATAGAACAACCCGCATTCAATCTATTTAAACGTACATGAGCACATCACTACGTGTTATTTATATGGGAACCCCCGAATTTGCCGTTTCGGGACTACGTGCTATTTTGGCTAGTCATCATCAAGTTGTGGGGGTGGTTAGTGCTCCCGACAAGCCAGCCGGTAGAGGAAAAAAACTTCGTCCATCAGCAATAAAAGAGGAGGCAGTACGTGCCAAGCTACCCCTACTCCAACCGGCCAAACTCAATACACCAGAAACCATAGATGCGATACAAGCATTAAATCCAGACGTCATTGTAGTGGTTGCCTTTAGAATGTTGCCAAAAGCAATTTGGTCTATTCCCCGGTTAGGCACCTTTAACCTACACGCATCATTACTACCACAATACAGAGGAGCTGCGCCAATACATTGGAGCATCATTAATGGTGAAAAAGAAACAGGGTTAACCACTTTTTTGATTGATGAAAAAATAGATACTGGTGCTATTTTGTTTCAAGAAAAGTTAGCGATACAAAAAGAAGAGACCACGGGAGAATTGAGTTTGCGCATGCAAGCACTTTCTGGACCATTAATTATCAAGACCTTATCTGCTTTAGCAGATGGGACTGCGCAAAGTAATCCTCAGCAAAATGCTGGAAATTTAATGCCCGCACCTAAGCTAAGTCGGGAAAACACGCGAATCAACTGGAGTCTTTCGGGACAGTCAATTGTTAACCTAATACACGGGCTAAACCCTTTCCCAACGGCATGGAGCATCTTGGAGGCTGAAGCCCAAGAAATCTACATCAAAATTAAACGTGCGCATTTTGTGGCTGGCAATCCCATCCATACACCAGGAGCATTAAGCGTTGAAGATGACCAATTAAGCATTACAGTAATTGACGGTTATGTGTATGTTGAGGAGCTACAACTGCCAAACAAAAAAAGCATGGAAACCGCAGCACTACTACGTGGATATCAATTTCCTGCTCATAGTCGATTTAAGTGATGATAGGTAAGCTACTTGTTGCGCGTCCCTCACTGCTTGGCGATCCGTCTTTTGGAAGAGGTGTAGTGCTTATGGCAGAAAACAGTACATCTGGGGCTATCGGATTTTTGGTCAACCAACCCACGGAATATTCCACAAAAGACTTAATTCCCGAATTTCAAATAGATGCGCCTATTTTTCAGGGAGGACCCGTAGATCAAGATCGACTTTTTTTTGTACATACTTCGTCAGCGATTTCAAATACCAAAAAAATTGGGAATCAATTGTTTTGGGGTGGTGATTTATATGAAATTGAGGCTGCACTATCCTCGGGTAATCTAACACAGGATGGCATTAAGTTTTTTGTTGGGTATGCTGGTTGGGACGAAGCGCAACTCAAACGAGAATGCGACGAAGATTCATGGTTATTGGTAAAAAATAACTATGATATTTTTGGCGACACTACAGATTTGTGGCGCCAAATTTTAAATGATATTGGTGGACAGTTGGCTTTATATGCAGCTGCACCTAGCCATCCTGGGCTGAACTAACCCATTTATTTAGTGCATTTAACAGTGCTGATGATTGCGTGTTTTGATAGTCCGTTCTTCGAAAGTGCGAAACGGCTTGAATGCCTAAAATAGAATTGCTGACAAAAATCTCATCAACTTGTTGCAAGTCAAATGGCGAAATGGTCTCCTCAACACAATTGATGCCCTCTGTCTTGGCAAGCCGAATCAGTTGCTTCCGCATCACACCTTCCAAACAACCAGAAGAAATTGGGGGCGTGCGCAAAACCTGACCATCAAAAACAAAGATATTTCCGTTTATAAATTCTACCACCTCTTTGCTATCGTTCACTAAAATTCCGTTGTCGAACCCTTGTTCTTTCATAAAAACGCTTCCGATAACGTTTAGCGCCCTATTGGTTGATTTAAGGTTGGACAACATGCTTTTTTGAACGTAATAGTCCTTAAACAATTCAACTTTATACTCTTTTTTGGCAACATAATGCTCATCAAATAAAGGCTTAGCTTCAATGAGGTATGCTACCTCAGTATTGGTTGGCAAATAGGTTCCGCCGTCAGCTCTGTAAACAGAAAGGCGCAAACGCCAAGAAGGTGCTTTTACGGCTTGTGCTTCGACAACACGTACGCATTCTTGTTCCAAAAACTCAGGAGTGAACGCCATCGGAATAGCCATTCGGAAAATACGCATGGCGGCCATCAACCGAAAGTAATGATCTTCCCAAAAGTGCAAATGACCTTGCCCGTATCTTATGGTTTCAAAAACAGCATCACCATACAAAAAGGCGCGATTTTGTGCCGAAAATAAAGGAGCAGCTGCAGCTTTTAGTTCGCCGTTATTATTTATCATCCTACTATGAAGAACCTAAAACTTTTTTTAAATCCCCGATTTGACTTTCCCAAAGCATCTTCGCCTCATCCAGTTCATCTTCTTCGGCAAAGTCTGTAACAACTATGGATACATCTTGTGTCAATTCATCCACAACTATACGCATTTCGAAAAAGCAATCATCTTGATCGTCTTCGCCATTTTGCCAACGAAAGCGCACAAACTCATTTGATTTTTTACGCAACAAAACAGCTTCTTCTTCGGAGTCATCCCAAAAAAAGGAATACTTTTCAGAACGTGAATTGACATTATCAGCAAACCACTCAGAAAGCCCAGATGGCGTGAATAAGTATTGAAATAATAGTTGAGGCGAAGCCTGTATAACAAATTCG
>JAURDG010000106.1 GCA_030828025.1 Flavobacteriaceae bacterium
AAAAAAGACATCGAAGATGCGCTTTTTGCCATTAAGCAAGGTGTGGACTGGATTGCCTTGTCTTTTGTTCGACACAAAAAAGACATCGAAGATCTCCGCGAGCTGATTAAAAAACATGGTGAATATGATATCCCCATTATTTCTAAAATCGAAAAACCCGAAGCCCTCGAAAATATCAAAGAAATTGTTGCGGCAAGTAATGGGCTGATGGTTGCTCGAGGCGATTTAGGCGTTGAAGTACCTGCCGAAGAAGTGCCCATCATTCAAAAAGAGCTGGTGCAACAAGCCAAGCTGGCACGCATTCCTGTTATTGTGGCCACGCAAATGATGGAGTCCATGATTGATGGACTTACGCCAACGCGCGCTGAGGTAAACGACGTCGCCAACTCCGTAATGGACGGCGCAGATGCCGTGATGCTCTCTGGAGAAACGTCGGTTGGAAAGTATCCTGTTGAGGTCATCAAAACCATGCGTCGCATTGTGGTTGGTGTAGAAAATTCGTCGCTTATACGTGTTCCTCATCATGCGCCAAAAATCAAGAATAAACGCTTTGTTACCAAGTCTGTTTGCTATCACGCAGCAACAATGGCCGACGAAATTGACGCCAAAGCCATCTGTACACTTACCAATAGTGGCTATACGGCGTATCAAATTTCGGCTTGGCGTCCAAAGGCATCTATTTTGGTCTTTACATCCAATCCGCGTATCCTGGCACAACTGAATTTGCTTTGGGGGGTAAAAGGGCGTTTATACGACGGAACTGGGTCCACAGACGATACCGTAAAAGAGGTAAATGCCATTGCTAAAGAAAAAGGGTATGTCGACGATGGTGATTTGGTCATCAACCTTGTTGCCATGCCTGTTTATGAGCGTGGCATGGTAAACACGCTTCGTGTTTCTTCGGTCTAAAAAGGTAGCTTCAATTGCTCCTCAATGGGGTCTTGCTTTTTTTCGTTTTTAAAATTTGACAAGGATACACCCAACAGGCGAACCGAGTCTTGCAGTTCCTCTTGATACAGCAGTTTTTTAGCTTCTTCCAAGATCAAACTCGCATCGGAAATATAGAGCGGCAAGGTCTTGCTACGCGTTTGAATGATAAAGTCGGAATACTTTATTTTTAAGGTTACTGTTTTTCCAGCAACCTTTTTCTTGCCCATGCGTTTTTGCAGTGCCGCCACGATTTCTGCTAAGCGCTCTTCCATATAAATCTCGCTGGATAGGTTTTTGGAAAAGGTGCGCTCTGCGCCTACGGATTTTGCTATGCGCGTTGGCTTAACTTCACTCGTGTGTATGCCCCGAACAACGTAATAGTAATACTTGCCTGATTTTCCAAATTTTTCGGAAAGCTCCTCAAGGGTGCGCTTTTTTAAATCCGCTCCCGTGTAAATGCCTTGGCGATACATTTTGTCCGCAGTTACTTTTCCAATCCCGTGAAATTTGCGGATGTCTAATTCTTCTAAAAACGTCAAGACTTCTTCGGGTGGAATGGTTTTTTGTCCGTTGGGTTTGTTGTAATCGCTGGCGACTTTAGCTAAAAATTTGTTGATGGAAATTCCTGCTGAGGCCGTGAGTTGGGTTTTCGCTTGGATTTTTGCGCGAATCTCTGTGGCTATTTGCGTTGCCGAAACCATGCCCTTTTTGTTTTGGGTTACGTCCAAATAGGCTTCGTCCAGCGAAAGTGGCTCTACCAAATCAGTATATTCATAAAAGATATCACGAATTTGCTCGGACACTTCCCGATAACGCGCCCCGTTGGATTGGACGAAAATCAGGTCGGGGCATAGTTTTTTGGCTTGCCTGCCCGACATGGCGCTGCGCACACCAAAGGGGCGCGCTTCATAGCTGGCCGCAGCCACTACGCCTCGCTCCGATCCGCCACCTACGGCAATGGGCTTCCCTCTAAGTTCGGGGTTGTCCAACTGCTCTACCGAGGCGAAAAACGCATCCATATCGATGTGCACAATCTTTCGAATAGGAAAATCCATACGTAAAAATACAGGTTTGCCTGTGTTATTAGTACTTTTGACATATGGAAACACAACGGCAGAAAAAAATCAATGCGCTTTTGCAGCAAGAAATAACCACCCTTTTGCAGGGTGCCATCCGTGCGCAAGGGGTTAAAAACTTGGTGCTTTCGGTCTCCAAAGTGAGCATAACGGTTGATTTAAGCATGGCAAAAGTCTATCTGTCTATTTTTCCGCACAACAAAGCCAAAGAGGTTTTGGAAGGGATTAAGAGCAATAAAAATGTGCTGAAACACGATTTGGCACAGCACCTCCGCAACGATTTGCGCAAAGTACCTGACTTAGTCTTTTATCTGGATAATTCGCTTGAATATATCGATGCCATTGAGGCTTCGCTGACCCGCAAAAACGACCCTTTGAAATCATAACATGCGCTTTATCCGCTTACTTGCGTTACGCTACACCTTTGGGCTACGGAAAAAAGTGGCGGTAACACTCATTAGCCGATTTGCGGCTTTTGTGGTCGGCGTAGCGGTTTTTGCTTTTTTTATTGTGCTTTCTGTATTTGGCGGACTCCGCGAATTCGGTTTGGAATTTACCCACGCTTTTTACCCCGATATTTATATCGAATCGGCAAAAAAACCTTATATCAACACAGAAGATGCTGCGCTTGCGGTGTTAAAAACGACTCCTGAAATTGCGCTTGTTTCGGCTACACTTGCCCAAGACATGATGCTGCGCTTTCGCGAGCAGACCGCTTTCGCTAAAGTAATCGGAGTAGATCCTTTGTTTAGTCGTGTGGTGCCAGGCGAAACCATGGTGGGCGAATGGGTTGAACCCAACGCCTATGAACTCGTTTTGGGTATTGGTGTGCTGTCGCAACTTGACGGGTCTGCATACAATCACCCTGAGGGAATAACCCTTTTGGTGCCAAATCAAAGAGGCAAAAGTGTGCTTCACCAACAACCTTTTCGCGCACAAAAAGCCTTAGTCCGTGGTGTCTTTCAACTAGGCGAAGCCCTAGACGAAACCACGGCTTTTGCCCCACTCGACATGGTACAAGATGTGTTGCGCATGCCTGCGCATCAAGCCTCGGCGCTGTATGTAAAACTACACCCCAATACCGACGATACCGACGTGCAAACCGCTTTGCAACAACAACTTGGAAAAGACTACCGTGTACTCACCAAAACAGGGCGCAACCCCGCGCTATACAAAATGCTGCAAACCGAACGGGTAGCCGTCATTGCCATTCTTACACTCGTGGTGCTTATTGCGCTCTTTAATGTTGTGGGGGCAATTATTATGACGCTCTTGGAAAAAAAGGAAAACATCAAAACCTTGTATTCCCTCGGCGCTCCGCTGTCTGGTCTTCGTCGTGTTTTTTTTGTGCAGGGCTTGTTGCTAACCGCCTCCGGCAGTTTTGTTGGTTTGCTTGTCGCGTTTGGTTTGGTGTTGCTACAAAAAACATATTCGATTGTTTCCATTCCAGGAAGCTATTTGGCGTATCCCGTGGCGTTGGAGTGGTCTGCGCTTTGGACAGTCTTGCTCGTTGTGGGTGGACTGAGCACCCTTGTGGCATGGCTGACTTCGGGAGTGGTTAAGGCGGTGGTTAAGGGGTAAACGAGATGTTATCTCTGTGCTATGGGTGCTGCTTATACTTTGCTAAAGGTTTCTTGAAGGTCTAGGGCGGCGTTTGACAGCCATAAAAAATAGTTTTCCCATTTACTCGTGCTTGTAAAATCTCCTTTCGTTTTAACTTTTATTCTACTGGCTTTTTTTGTTGGCAGTTCCATCCACTCTAACCCTTTAATTTTTGAGTCTATTTCGTTTCTTTTCTCTAAAAAAGAAAAGTATGTTTCTTTTGAGTTAGGTATGTAAACTTCACACGCAAGCTCCTTTTTCTGTGAGTTTATAGTTAAAGAAATGTGGCAGTCGGAACGGCCAAAACTTATATCATACCAATGTTGAGGGTTTGTTTTTCTAATTCTCAGCCCTAAGTTTTCTTTCTGAATGTGTTCCTTAAAGCCATCCCAAAATTTTTGCTGTAAAAGCTTTGTTTCAGAAAGAGCTGATTTCTGAGCAGATTGTTTAACGGATTTGGACCAATTATTAGGCTTTGAAATAATATGAAATTTAGGCGCGGGGTCAGAACTCCCTATCTTCCAAACTTCCATTTTTACAGCAAAGAAACTTATCTTCTCGTCTGTGTTTTCATTAAGCCAATTTATTGCTTGTTCATGCTCTTCTAGAACTTCTTTAACTATCCAAATAATAATCTCAGCATCAAGCCCAGAGGCATACGTAATTAATTTTCCTAAATGGTCATGATCTGTTCTTTCTAACTGGTTTTCAATTATTATTTTTCTGTTTACATTAGCTTCTTCGGCATATATATCTACGTTAAAACGACCAACATTATACTCCGTGTCAATTAGCGAAATTTCAACATCTATTTCTTCGCTTAATAAATCTAAATTTTCCGGTTTTGCTAACCAGTTAGTAAAGTTTGTTGCTTCGTGCTTCCATATTTCTCTTAATTCAACCTGCTTTATTCGTCCTAGTTTCATTTGGCTTTTTTTAGGTTTTGTGTTTTCTAAATTAACAAAAAAGCCTAGAACTACACCCCAACCCCAAAAAGCGCTTCAATCTCATCCAAAACCGCAAACACATCTGCTGGGTCGTCTTCGGTAACGAGGCGTTGGCGATAGGGTTTAAAATCAGGAATCCCCTTAAAGTAATTGGTATAGTGGCGGCGGGTTTCAAAAACGCCCAATTTCTCGCCTTTCCAGTCTATAGCCATTTCTAGGTGGCGGCGGGCCATAGCTGCCCGCTCCGCAAGGCTTGGTGGTGCGGCGTGAGTACCGTGCTTAAAATAGTGCTTTACTTCCTTGAAAAACCAAGGGTTTCCAATACTCGCCCTTCCGATCATGGCGCCGTCTAGTCCGTATTGATCGCGCATTTCCACAGCGCGTTCAGGCGAGTTTACGTCTCCGTTACCAAACACGGGAATGTGCATGCGTGGGTTGTTTTTAACCGCTGCAATATGCGTCCAATCCGCATCGCCCTTGTACATCTGGGCACGGGTTCTGCCGTGTATCGAAATGGCTTTGGCGCCTGCGTCTTGCAGTCGCTCGGCAACTTCCATAATTTTAATGCTGTCGTGGTCCCAGCC
>JAURDG010000015.1 GCA_030828025.1 Flavobacteriaceae bacterium
AAGTAGCGTTTACATTGGTGGCTTTAGAGTCGTTGATGTATGCCACCTTGAGGATGTTGACGACATACTCTAAGCGATGTGGCGCACCTTGAAAGGTTTGCAAGCTGGATTGAATTTCTTGATCGCTCAACTTAAAGAGTTGTGCGATGGTGGCGGCAGCCATGGCGTTTTTGGCATTATGGCGACCACTTAATGAAGGATTGTTGATGACGAACATAGCGGATGAATTGTTGGTGGAATATGGATGTTGCTGCGCAATGGGTTTGTAGCGTTCAAGACGTGAAACAATTTCCTCATCAGTAGCATCGTATAAAAAATGATCTTCTGTTGTTTGGTTTTTTAGCAGCTTAAATTTTGCCGCATAATAGTCCTCACAAGTATTGTTGTAACGGTCCAAATGATCTGGTGTTAAATTGGTAATCACGGCTATGTGGGGATGAAATTTTTTAATGTGCTCCAACTGAAAGCTGCTTAATTCCAACACATAAACCTCATGCTGATCTTCGATAAGTGCCTTCGCAAAACTGTTGCCAATATTGCCCGCCAAGCCAACGTCAACACCGCCTTCAGAAAGTAAATGATGGGTCAGCATGGCAGTCGTTGTTTTTCCATTACTGCCCGTGATGCCTACAATCGTTGCATTGGTATAACTGCTGGCAAACTCGATTTCAGAAACAATGGAAATGCCCGCTGCTTCTATCGCTTTAACAACAGCAGCCTCGTTTGGGATACCAGGACTTTTAACTACGAGTTCCGCTTGAGTAATGCGATCTAAAGTATGGGTGCCTTCCTCCCAAGCAATGTGATGCTTGTCAAAAACTTTTTTTGCATCATCGGAAAGTTTGCTCATGTCCGAAACAAACACCTGCCACTGGTTTCGTTGCGCCAGCAATGCTGCGCCAATGCCACTTTCTCCTCCGCCAAGTACAACTAATTTTTGCATTATCTGATTTTAAGCGTTACAAGGCTGACGATAGCCAACATGATGGCAACAATCCAGAACCGACTTACGATTTTACTTTCGTGGTAGCCAAGTTTTTGGTAATGATGGTGCAAGGGTGCCATTTTAAAAATGCGCTTACCAACACCTAATTTTTTCCTGGTGTATTTAAAGTAACTCACCTGAAGAATTACCGATAGGTTCTCGATAAGGAATACACCACATAAAATGGGAATCAACAATTCTTTACGCACAACAAGTGCCAAGACGGCAATAATCCCACCAATAGTCAGGCTACCCGTATCGCCCATAAATACTTGTGCTGGATATGTATTGTACCATAAAAACCCAACAAGCGCCCCAACAAAAGCAGCAACAAAAACAACCACTTCACTTACTTCTGGGATGTACATCACATTGAGGTAGTCGGCAAAAATGATGTTGCCCGAAACCCAAGCAAATAAGCCTAAAGTAAGCACGGCTATAGAAGCGGTGCCTGCAGCAAGTCCGTCAATACCATCTGTAAGGTTGGCTCCATTAGAAACAGCAGTAATGATGAAAATAACTGCTGGAATAAAAATAAGCCAGGCATAATCGGAGGCGTGATCTCCAGCCCAAAAAATAAGGTCGCTGTATTCAAGCTCATTGTTTTTTAACAACGGAATTGTTGTCTGAGTTGATTTTTGCTCAAATGAAAAGATTCCACTTCCGTCAATTTGTTTTCTTATTGTTACTTCGGGATGGAAATACAATACGGCACCGACAATAAGCCCAAGACCTATTTGCCCTACCAACTTAAAACGCCCTTTCAGGCCTTCCTTGTCTTTCTTTTTAATTTTTAGATAATCATCTACAAAACCAATAAGTCCCATCCATAAAGTGGTCACGACCAATAAAATGATGTAAATGTTGTCCAGCTTAGTCAAGAGCAACACAGGAATAAGCGTGCCCAAAATAATCATCAGACCACCCATGGTTGGCGTGCCTGCCTTTTCTTCTTGTCCAGCCAAACCCAAATCACGGATGGTCTCTCCCATCTGGTTGCGTTGTAGCAACTTAATAATGCGCTTCCCATAGACAGCAGTAAGCAGCAGCGAAGACAATATGGCTACCGCAGATCGAAAAGATAAATAACCAAATAAAGAAGCTCCTGGTAATTGGTACGTGCGTTCTAAAAATTCAAAGAGGTAATACAACATTATTTATCTGATTTTAAGTTTTGCATTATCGCTGCCACATCATCAAAAAGCACACGTGTGCCGTTTTGCTCTTGATAGGTTTCGTGCCCTTTGCCAGCAACCAAAATGATGTCCTCATCTTTTGCCATAGTACAGGCGGTCTTTATGGCTTGTGCTCGATCGGTTACCGTGAGGTATTTTCGAGAAGCTTCTGCGGGAACACCCTCAATCATATCCGCAATGATTGCATCTGGGTCTTCCATGCGTGGATTGTCGGAAGTGAAAATGGCAAGGTCGCTTTTTTCAACGGCAATTTTCGCCATAAGAGGTCGTTTGCCTTTATCGCGATTGCCACCACAGCCCACTACTGTTATCACTTTTTCGTTTCGTGTTCGCAGCACAGAAATGGTGTCCAATACTTGTTTTAAAGCGTCTGGAGTATGCGCATAATCAACGATGGCTATGACGCCATTAGTTGTGGGCACAGACTGAAACCTGCCTGCTGCGCCCTTGAGCGTGCTCAACACGGGCAGCACGTCCGTTTTTTCCTCATTGAGCAACAAGGCAATTGCCAAAACACAAGCAAAATTGGATGCATTAAAATCACCAACCAAGGGCGTCCAAACCTCTTCGTGTTGGACTTTTAGCAACATGCCTTCAAAACTTTTTTCCAAGATTTTTAGCTGAATGTCTGCCACACACTTGATGCCGTAAAAACGTTTGGTTGCTCGAGTGTTTTGCAACATATACTTCCCGTTTTTGTCATCGGCGTTTGAAAGTGCAAATGCTGCAGTAGGCAGTATATCAAAAAGCGTTTTTTTGGTGTCTCGATAGTGCTTAAAGTCATTGTGATAATCGAGATGATCGTGCGTTAGGTTTGTAAAAACAGCTCCCGAAAAATGAATATTTGCGATGCGCTCCTGATCAATGCCGTGTGACGAAACTTCCATAAAGCAATGACTTACGCCTGCATCAACCATAGCACGTAAAATACCATGCAACTCCAGCGGGTTTGGTGTGGTATGCGTACTAGGCATGGTCTTTTCGCCGATGCGTATTTCTACTGTGGACACCAATCCAGCGGTAAAACCCAAATGATGAAACAACTGGTAGGCCATCGTTGCAACCGATGTTTTTCCGTTTGTACCAGTGATACCGACAAGTTTCAACGCCTTACTTGGGTGATCAAACCAATTTGATGCCACGATTGCTAATGCTTTTCGGGTGTTGGCACACGAGATATAGCTAATTGATTTGTCCAGTGCCTTAGGCATGGTGCTACACAAAACCGCGACAGCACCAGCGTCAATTGCATCTTGGATGTGCTTATGCCCATCGTGCTGTGTGCCCTCAATCGCCACAAACAATGTTCCTTTGACCACTTTCCTAGAATCAAAAGCCACCTGACTTATTTGAATACCTGTACTTCCTGCAACAGTTTGCAAGGGAACACCAAACAGGATGTCTTTTAGTACTTTCATGATAGCGTCAGTAAAACAAGTTGGTTTTTATTAAGGGGTCCGCCGGGGTTTTGTGATTGTTTTTTAACTTTTCCCTTGCCCTTAATTTTGACTTTCATCCCTAAGTTTTCCAATGCTGCCACAGCTTCCATAGCGGGCCAGCCACGCACGTCGGGCATACGTGATGCCTCCAAAACATCATGAATATCAGGCCCAGAGGAATCCTTACCTAATACTGCTAGCTTGCTTTTTTCAATTGAAGTCTCCTTCGGTATATCGTGAATAACCGATTCAGCAATCTTTTTAAACACGGGAGCAGCTACCACATTTCCATAATACCCTTTTGACTTGTTGGGTTTATGTACCACGACAATACACGAATAAGTAGGATTTTCAACGGGAAAATAACCCACAAAACTAGCGACATACTTTACATTGTCTGTGGTATAATCTACCTGACAAGTGCCTGTTTTTCCAGCCATAGAAAGTTTTTCGTCATAAATATTATGCGCTGTACCCCATTTGTTTTTCACAACACCTTTCATCAAACTTTGCAGCTTACTTGTGGTCTCTTTGGAGCATATTGCTGGATTCAGCACTTTTTTGGGATATTCAGCCACTAGAGCACCATCGAGTGTGCGTACTGAGGATACAAAACGCGGCATGACCAGTTCACCATCATTCGCAATGGCGTTGTAGTAGCTAAGCGTTTGCAACGGTGTCAGCGACACACCATAACCAAATGCCATCCAGGGCAAGTCTAAGCCGTCCCAGTCCGCATCTTTTGGATGAGGTATTTTGGGTGTTCCTTCGCCTGAAATCGAAATGCCAAGTGGTTTGTCTAAACCAAAAGACAACAATCGGTCGGTAAATTGGCTCGGGTTGTCCTTATAATTTTCATGGATAAGCTTCACAATTCCTGTATTCGAAGAGCGTTCAAACACCTGACTTGCAGGTATGACACCATAACCTCCACGCTTTGAATCCCGCACGTGGTACCTGCCATAAAAAGTCAAGACCCCTTTTTCGGTATCAACCATAGTCGTGGTATCGATGACCTTATCCTCTAGAGCAGCCATAAGCGCAAACAGCTTAAAGGTTGAACCAGGCTCGTGGGCTTCGCCAACAGCGTAGTTCAAACGCTCAAAATATTTATTGTCAGCTGTTCTTCCAAGGTTAGCAATTGCTTTTACAGCACCTGTTTTGGTTTCCATGACAACCACGGTGCCGTGTTCTGCTTCATATTTTTCCAGTGCCTCAAGTAAGGCATGGTGCGCCACATCCTGAATATTCGTATCTAGTGTAGTCCAAAGATTAAGCCCATCAACTGGTTCTTGCTGATAATCATTCGTTAAGGGTTTGTACTCGCCGCTAGCTATACGTTGCCTAAGTTGTACACCCGCCTGACCACGCAATTCAATGCCATAAGCACCTTCCAAGCCAACCTTTAAATAACTGCCATTTGGATTTCGTTGCTCATAGCCTATAGTACGCTCCGCTATTTTGCCAAGAGGAAGGTCGCGAACAAACTGCCGGTCAACAATAAAACCACCGCGAACACCTCCCAAACGAAACATTGGAAATTGCTTGATGCGTTGAAACTCATGGTAGGATAAGCGTCGGGCAATTAGGCTATACCGGCTTTGTTTAGCGCGCGCATTTTTTAGTAGCCGTTCATACATATGGCTGGGCTTGCCAAACATAGCCGACAAGGAATCGCTCAAAGGGCCTAACTGCTGCCGAAAAACACGCTCGTTTACTGTTACTGCGTCAAAATGAACACTGTATCTAGCAACAGAAGTCGCCAGTAAACTCCCATCATCTGTATAAATATTACCACGGACCGGTGGGATTTCAAAATTCTTAATGCTGTTCTTTTCTGCCATTTCTCGGTATTGGTCGCCTTCAGTTAGTTGTAAAGCGATTAGGCGATAACCGATTGTTACTCCCAATAAAAAGAGTACAAAAACCACCAAATAGCTTCGCAAAATAATATGCTCTTGTTTACTCATCGCGCTGAACTATTATTTTGGTTGGTGCCTTGTCAGGAGGAAAAATACCATGCCGCTGGAGCCGGTTCGCAATTTGGGTTTCCATACGCTTGTGCATCACCTGCTCACGGATAGAAACAAACTCACTTCGAACAGCTTGCAACTCTTTAGTGGCTTTGGCAATTTGCAGCACTTTAGAGTCCACTTGATGCGATGCCGTAATCATAAGTCCAGCAAGAAAAAAAACAAATAAGATAAACCGCCAATTTTTTGCTACTCCTTCCTGCACCAAAAATGTTCCTTTAAGCAGATTTAAAACTCCTTTTTTCATACTCGTTCTGCGACGCGCAACTTGGCACTCCGCGCCCTATTGTTTGTTTTTATTTCGTCCGCTGATGGGACTTGCAATCCACCACACTTTGTAAAGTAGCGTTCTGGATTTCCAAAACTGTCCTTAATGGGTTCATTTGTAAAATTTCCATATTGGATAAATCGCTTAATCAGCCGATCCTCTATCGAATGATAGCTAATCACACTAAGGCGACCACCCGGACGCAACACTTCTTTGCATTGAAGCAAAAAGTCTTGCAGCACTTCAACCTCTTTGTTTACTTCCATACGAAGCGCTTGATAGATTTTTGCCAAGACTTTCTGTTCATTTCCTTTAGGAAGAAAGTCGGCAAGTACCTTGTTGAGTTCAGATGTAGTATAAATGCCTTTTCCTCGTTGGCTTACGAGCTGACGAGCTATTTTTCGGGCTTGGCTTAATTCGCCGTAGGTAAAGAGTATGTGCGCCAGTTCAGTCTCGTCAGCGTTGTTGATGATTTCTGCTGCCGTCAACGCTTGCCGTTGATTCATCCGCATGTCCAATGGCCCATCAAAACGAATGGAAAAGCCTCTTGTTGGTGTGTCAAATTGATGGGAAGAAACCCCTAAATCGGCAAGAATACCATCAACAAAATCAACTTTATAAAAGCGTAAAAAGCGTTTTAAATGACAAAAATTATGTGGAATCAGCGTAAATCGTGGGTCTTGAATGCTATTTTGCTGGGCGTCCTCATCTTGGTCAAAGGCATATAGTTTACACGATTGATCCATCCTGCTAAGCAATGCCAATGTATGACCACCACCACCAAAAGTAGCATCAACATAAATAGCGTTGGGCTTAAAGTTTAGCCCAGAAACAGAAGCATCGAGCAGTACTGGCTTATGATACATCGCTTCCATCATCTCCCATAACTTCTTCTGCCAATGCAGCAAAATCAACGGCTGCTTCGTCTATCGCTTTTTCGTAGTGCGCCTTGTCCCAGATTTCGATAATATTTACCGCAGCAGACAGCACCACCTCTTTGTTGATGTGTGCAATTAAAGCCAAATCACGCGGTACCAACAACCGGTCAGTAGCATCCAACTCAACCACTTTAACACCCGCAGTAAAGCGGCGAATAAAGTCGTTGTTTTTCTTTTTAAACCTATTGAGTTTATTCACCTTCTCCATTAATGCATTCCATTCGTCAAGCGAATACAGCTCCAAGCATGGCTGAAAAACAGCGCGCTTGAGCACAAATGGCTGCTGACGTGCAGCAGCAAATTGCTTGGAAAGCGCAGCAGGCATCTTAATCCTTCCCTTAGGATCTGCTTTGCATTGATATGTTCCAATTAAGTGTGACACTTCTGAAGGCTTTGTTCCAAAATTAATTATTTTTTACCACTTTTTACCACTTTTTACCACTTTGTTAATAAGTTTTACCACTACACGTATAGTGCAGCATAGTCATTGGCAAAAATGAACGGGGAAACACACCTCTTTTCGAGCGTGTTTGGGTACTCAATAAAATTTGGGTGTTTCAGCGGTTAATAATACCTATATTTGCAATTCATAAATATCAAATGCACGATTCACTCATAGAGTCAGGAGGTTATACGTATTTTGAGCAAGGGGAAGGGACTCCATTGATTATCCTACACGGTTTGATGGGTGGCCTAAGCAATTTTGATGGTGTAGCCAATCATTTTCCATCGTTGGGCTACAAGGTCATTATCCCCATGCTTCCCATTTACGATTTACCCTTACTTAAAACCAATGTGAAACAGTTTGCCCTATATGTGCGTGATTTTATCAGCCATTTAGGTCTAGAAAAGGTGGTCTTGATCGGTAATTCACTAGGTGGTCATATTGGTTTACTTCACTCCAAGCTGTTTCCTGAAAAAGTTAAGGGTTTGATTTTAACTGGCAGTTCTGGATTGTATGAAAATGCGATGGGCGAAAGCTATCCAAAGCGTGAGGACTATGCGTACATTAAGAGTAAAACAGAAGCCGTTTTTTATGACCCAGAAATCGCTACAAAAGAGGTCGTTGACGATATTTTTGCAACGGTCAATGACAGAAGAAAATTGATCAAAATTCTTGCGATTGCCAAGAGTGCTATACGCCACAACATGGCGAAAGATTTGCCAAATATCAACATCCCTACAGGCATTATTTGGGGCAAGCAAGACAGCGTTACACCGCCCAAAGTTGGTGAAGACTTTAACAAACTACTACCAAATTCTACACTGTATTGGATTGACAAATGTGGGCATGCACCCATGATGGAACATCCAGATAGATTCAATACGATTCTCGCAGGCTGGCTTTCAGAAAACAATATGTAGTCATGCGCATCAAGGATGCAATATTTGTCGTGAGCAACTCTAAGGTAAGCCTTTGTCCAAAGTCGTCCTTGCCTGAATTTGCTTTTATCGGCAGATCCAATGTTGGCAAATCGTCTTTAATCAATATGCTTTGCGAACGAAAACGCTTGGCAAAAACTTCTGGACGTCCAGGAAAAACCCAACTCATTAACCACTTTCTAATCAACCAAAAATGGCATTTGGTCGATTTGCCCGGATATGGTTATGCTCGGGTTTCAAAAAAGGACAAAAAGGAATTTCAAAAATATATTACAGACTATTTTTTGGAGCGAAAGCAGTTGGTTACTGCCTTTGTGCTGATCGATATTCGCCATCAACCGCAACCTATTGACTTGGCATTTATGGAATGGATGGGAGTTGCGCAAATTCCTTTTGCGCTAATTTTCACAAAAGCGGACAAGCTGCCTCAAAGTAAGATAGAAGCCACCGTGCACGAATACATCGAGACCTTGCTGGCTGGTGCTTGGGCGGAAGCACCACCCTATTTTGTTAGTTCATCTTCATCGGGACTTGGCCGTGATGAACTGCTGGAATATATTGAACAGTTCCTTTAGTTTCCCTTTTTAACCGCTTTTAAATTTCGCTCTGCAGCAAAAAAGTCACAAAATTGCTGCATCGCCTCTGCCATTTGGGCATCATCTGTTGCCTTGAGGTAAGACTCGCGAATACCCACAAGTGTTTGATGCACAAACACCTGCATTTGATCGACTGGCATTTCTTTAGTCCAAAGGTCAATGCGTGCACTTTCTTGATGGGCTTTGTCCCAAGAACTAAAGAAGAAAGCCTCCATGTCCTGATTGTTTACGCCTCCGTCGGGTGCCGACCATTTCATCTGATCGGGAGTTTGATTTTCGTCTAAAACGACATCTAGTGTAATGGTTGTTTTTCGTTGCATCTTAAGGTTTATATCTTGATTTTTTTAATATTTCTTGTGCATCTGCTTCGAGCACTTCGTTGAGGGTTGCACCTGTTCGTTTTTGGTATGCCTGAACTATTCGATACCCAATCCATTGGCCTATTCTACCTGGTGAATTCTCATCCAGAAAAGTATAAAACTTAGAAAATGGACTAGGTAATAAAAAGCGAAAACGAAGCCTGTCATCGGTAGAAAACAAAAGTTCATTGGCGATAAAATAATCCCAAACTTCTTGTTCGTGCTCTTCCGCCCAAGCCCATTGTGCTGCTGTATATTGAATGTGTTGCTCTTTAGTCAAATCAGGAGCTAAATAGTCATGCAACAACAAACGTTTTCCGTGCGTAACCATTTGCGTCAAAAAACTTCGGTCTTTAGGGTTGGGGACAAATCTTGGTGCGACTGCGTCGATCAATTCAGACTCGATATGCGAAGGGCTGAGTTTGCGTTTTATATACAAGGGAATCCCTTGATATAATTCGTGCTCTTCGCCAAGATAGGTATCTACGGACAGCAGCAACAAGCTGTCAGCATCCACGGCGCGCATTGAATAATCTACATCCGTTAGCAGCGTAATGACTTTTTTAGGGGTAGTCATTTCAGGAAAATAAAACGCAGCGTGCTGCAACACCGAGCTGATACGCTTTTCAAGTTTGACTGACGTTAACCTTTGTGAAGCGTGATACAGCACCAATTGGAGCGAATCTTTACGCTTGGCTTGCCAGATGGTATCGGGCGTTTGTGCAGGAAACAAATATGGAAAATCTTGTTTTAGTTTAGCTAATGGGATATCATCATCACCAAAAAAAAGCCGCTCAAAACGAATGAATTCAAAAGATAATTCAGGAAGGTCAGCTTGTCTGGGATGTTTATTCGTGCAACTACTCAAGAATAAAAACAATAAAGTAACCGCTTTTAGGTGAATGAAAAATGCCTTAATTTTACCGAACTTGTAGTTGTCCATAACGAGGATAAAGATACAAATGCTATGAAAAACAATCGGGTAATTGAACATATTGTGGATTGGCTCAAAAATTATGCCTCCACAAACAAGATGAATGGGTTTGTTGTTGGGGTTTCTGGAGGGATAGATTCTGCGCTTACATCAACCTTATGTGCCAAAACGGGCTTACCAACATTGTGTTTGGAAATGCCCATTAAACAGAAAAAAAATCAAGTTGATCGCGCCCAAAACCACATAAAATGGTTAAAAAAAAATTATCCGAATGTCACGGGAAAACGCATAAGCCTCGATCCGCTTTTTAAGACTTTTTCTGAACTGACAAGTCAAGATGATGACAGCGATGCCGCCTTGTTGTCTTTAGCCAATAGCCGCGCACGGATGCGCATGCTTACCCTTTATTATTATGCTGCGCGACATCGTTATTTGGTGGCTGGAACTGGCAATAAGGTTGAAGATTTTGGTGTTGGTTTTTATACCAAATACGGCGATGGTGGTGTGGACATCAGCCCCATTGCAGACTTGATGAAAACCGAAGTCTGGGCGCTAGCCAAGTCTTTGGGTGTCGCCTCAGAAATCATCCTAGCACCACCTACAGATGGTCTATGGGACGACGACAGAAATGATGAAGATCAGCTGGGTGCTACCTACAAAGAGTTGGAATGGGCGATGAAACAACACGATGCTGGAAAAACACTAGACGATTTTGCTGGAAGAGAAAAAACGGTGATGCAAATCTTCTTAAAACACCACAACACAAATAAACACAAAATGGACCCCATCCCGGTCTGTAAAATTCACGACGAGCTTAGGTAAATTAAGCTTGTTTTTTTTATTGTGTGGTTATTATTAGACTAAAAAGCATTTTTTTATACTTTTAGCAATTAGAAAAAAGGCCATGATTCGTGTGTTTGTTGCTGATTCCCACCCAATTATCTTTAAAGGTATCAAGGCTGTATTTCGTGATTCTACAGAAATAAGCATTGAGGGAAAAGGCGTGCATTATACTGAATTAGTCCATTTTCTTAAAACAAAAAAAGCGGATGTAGTGCTGCTCGAATTAGCCCTAATCGGCTTTGAAGGCATACACATCTTGGAGAAACTCAAAGAAAAATACACTAAAGTTAAATTCCTTGTTTTTAGTTCCCTTCAAGAAGAGATGTATGCTGTCAGCGCACTAAAAGCGGGTGCTTCTGGGTATCTATCCAAGACCAATTCGCTTAGCCATTTACGGGAGGCGATATTAAAAGTAAGTAGCGGCGGTGTTTATATTACCAACGAGTTGGCAACCATCATTGCCTTTAACGAATCCAATCAAAATCCAAGAGCTGTTCTTGACAAACTTTCGGCTCGTGAAATTCAGGTACTGCGCCTTGTTGCTAAGGGCATTCGTAACAAAGAAATTGCCGCCACACTACAGATTAGCGACAAAACAGTCAGTACATATCGAGCACGCTTGATGAAAAAAATAGGTGCTAAAAACTTGGTTGAGTTGATTGAAAAAACCCAACACATAGATTTAGACCTGTACTAAATCACTCGATTAAGTCGGTTGCCAAGCAAGATTTTTAACTTGTGATACGCAACAATTTCTTCCAATAAATCAGCGTGATGCGCTTCGTGATCTGCCTCTGTTAGGACTTGAAGTTCAGAAACCTTTTCTTCAATCAGCTGACACCTGAAACGCAAAATAACCTCATGAATCCAATTGGGTAAGCCTTTGGATTTGTCTCGCACAAAAATATTTTTTCGCTCCCAATCGTGTAGGTTGTGTTGCTCATCTTGGAGCAACAAATCGGATGCCTGAACAGCCAATTCTGGTGACAAGCTCGCCATAAATGCATCCATTTTAATGGTGCTATTTTCGTTTAGTGCATGTAAAATTTGGGGGTATAATTCCTTGAATGCAGCAGTAGAGAAATCAATTTCGTCTTGCTGGAGGTCTAAATAGACTTTTTCAAAGACTTTTACATTTATTTCGGAGGTTACCATTGTTAAGTCCCCTGTCTTTTCGTCTGTTTTCAGTATGGGTTCTTTGAATAATACTTCTTCGTGTCCGTGAAGCAACAGTATCTTGATGATGGTTTTTTCCAGCTCATAACGAGTACTCACGCTGGGTAGTTGCTTTTCGGTTGGCACAACAGCCATCGGTTTTGTGGCTATGGGTTGTTGTGTGTGTGTGTTTTTTTTCTGCGCAACTTGTGCCAAGGTTGCAAAAAGCACCTCCTCACTAATATCCATAAGCGCAGCGCAAGACCGAACATAAACCTCTTGCTTAATGCGATCAGGAATTTTGGCAATGCTTTGCACCATTTCGCGAATGGTTTCCGCTTTTTTTATGGGGTCATGGGCAGCCTCATCGACGAGAAGTGCGGCTTTAAACTGAATAAAGTCTTTAGATTGTTCCGACAGGAAAGCGGTCAGTTCGTCTTTACTGTGCTTTCGGGCAAAACTGTCTGGGTCATCCCCTTCAGGAAAGGTACAGACACGCACATTCATACCTGCTTCTAAGATTAAATCAACTCCTCGAAGAGAAGCGCGCAAGCCAGCTGCGTCACCATCAAAAAGCACCGTGATATTGGTTGTCAATCGACGAATCAGACGAATCTGATCTGGAGTAAGTGCCGTTCCGGAAGAAGAAACAACGTTCGTAATTCCGCTTTGGTGCAACTGAATAACATCCGTATAACCCTCAACCAAAAAACAGTTATCTTCCTTGGCAATGGTCTTTTTTGCTTGATACAATCCATACAAGACTTTGCTCTTGTTGTAGATATCGCTTTCAGGAGAATTGACGTATTTGGCTGCTTTTTTGTCTTGGGTTAGGATACGTCCGCCAAAGCCCAATACGCGCCCCGACATGCTGTGAATAGGAAACATCACACGCCCTTTAAATCGGTCGAACTGCCGTTCCTCTTTAACTATGGTTAACCCTGTGCTTTCTAAAAAATCTATTTTGTAGCCTACCTTTAGGGCAGCATCCGTTAAGGCACTCCACTCATCGGGAGAATATCCCAATTGAAACTGCTTGATGGTATCGTCCGTAAAGCCACGCTCACGAAAATAGCTCAGACCAATGGCGTTGCCTTGCGTTGTTTCCCAAAGGGCATCTTCAAAAAAACGAAGTGCAAAAGACGAAACCAAATACATGCTTTCCCGAGCGCTAGCGGCCGCTTTTTGCTCGTCGTTTTGTTGGGTTTCTTCAATTTCAATATTGTATTTTTTCGCCAAATAGCGAATGGCTTCGGGGTACGAAAAATGTTCGTGTTCCATCAAAAAGGCAACCACATTGCCGCCTTTGCCACTTGAAAAATCTTTCCAGATTTGTTTTACGGGCGACACCATAAAACTAGGTGATCGCTCATCCGTAAA
>JAURDG010000197.1 GCA_030828025.1 Flavobacteriaceae bacterium
ATTCCTGCTGCTTGGGCATCAAGTATTGATGATACTGAAAAGTTGTCGCAATTGCTTTATCAATATACCTATGATGTGTTGAAAGAGTTGGCAACACAAGATCTCTTGCCCGATATTGTTCAGGTTGGTAATGAGATTAATGCCATGATGTTGCAACAAGGTGAATTATCCTGGCCAATTGACTGGGAGAGAAACTCAACCATACTAAATAAAGGGATTAGAGCCGTTCGTAATGTTGCTAAAGAAACAAACAAAGATATAGGGGTAATGCTTCATATTGCTCAACCAGAAAATGCGTTATATTGGTTTCGTGATGCTACTCAAAACGAAGTAACTGACTTTGATTGGATTGGGCTTTCCTATTACCCAAAGTGGTCTGAATACAAGCTGCACAATGTTGATCAACCCGTGCGGGAGTTAATACAGACATACAAAAAAAAGCTGATGATTGTAGAAACGGCTTATCCGTTTACGTTAGAAAATGCGGATACTGCCAACAATATTTTGGGCAGCGACGCCCTAATTAACGGCTATCTAGCTACGCAACAAGGTCAACTAGACTATTTAAATGACCTAACCAATAAGATAAAAGACGCTGGCGGCTCAGGAGTTATCTATTGGGAACCTGCTTGGATTTCAACAAGTTGTAAAACCCTTTGGGGTACTGGTTCGCATTGGGACAACGCAACCCTGTTTGACGCCAATGGAAAAGCCAATTTAGGAATCAACTTTTATAACCAAACAAAAACGCAACCTTAATTCAGTTCTTCATAGCTTATGGTTTTAAAAAAACTACTCTTTCTCTACTTCTTTAGCCTGCTTCTAAGTGGATGCAAAGACGGAGCGGTCATGCTTAGTCGTACACAAACCAACATCAATAAAAACTGGAGTTTTCAGCGAGGAGTAGCGGCAGATGAATCAAAATGGGAATCGGTTCATTTGCCGCATACTCCTAAAATTGAACCACTCGTGGTTAATGACCAATGGCAAGGCGTTTGTTGGTATAAAAAAATCCTTACTTCAGATCAACTTGCAAACGACAAAAACCATTTCTTAAGGTTTGAGGGTGTTATGCAAGAGGCTGAGGTGTGGATAAACGGTTCTTTAGCAGCAACGAATATTGGCGGATATTTACCCTTTGTTGTCCCCTTGACGGATTATATTCATTCCAATAAAAATAATGAGGTGCTAGTAAAGGTTGTAAATACAGACAACAGCACGATTCCGCCAGGAAAAAAGCTACAGGATTTAGATTTTAACACCTATGGCGGCATATACCGAAATGTGCATTTAATCAGCACAGGCGATATCTTTATTACAGATGCCGTTCATGCTCAAGAAATAAATGGCGGAGGAGTGCTAGTCCGATACACCCAAATTGCTAAAGACGAGGCATCTGGGTTTATCAAAATTCATGTGCGCAACACTTCTTCAAAAGGCAAAGAAGTCAAGGCGCGTATTAGCTTTTTGGATAGGGACAAAAAAGAATATTCATTTTTATCTGCGCCAATGAAGATTGCTTCAAATACTGCCGAGCACCTAGTCCAAGCGTTTGCCATTCCACATCCAAATCTCTGGTCGCCGAGCCATCCCAATTTGTACGATGTTCGTATTCAAGTTATTGAAACTACCAATTCGAATAAGGTAGTGGATGAAGTGACCACACGAACAGGAATACGAAGTATTGAACTTAACGATGAAGGTTTCTTCTTAAATGGAGAAAAGTATTTTATCACTGGAACAAACCGCCACCAAGAATATCCTTATATAGGTTATGCCATTACCGATCAAGCAAACTATAGAGATGCGTACAAAATCAAGCAAGCGGGCTTTGACTTTGTTCGGCTGTCGCATTATCCGCATAGTGAATCATTTATGAATGCCTGCGATGAACTAGGCTTGATGGTCATGAATTGCATTCCAGGATGGCAATATTACGAAGACGGAGCTTTTGTGCAGCGCGCATACCAAGATATCCGTGACATGGTGCGTCGAGACCGCAATCATCCAAGCGTTGTTTTTTGGGAAAATTCGCTTAATGAATCTGCAATGACAGACGAGTTTATGAGTAAAGCGAATCAAATAGTTAGAAAGGAACTACCGTATCCCGACACCTATACTGCTGGCTGGATAGACCACCCATCTTATAACTTATTCATTCCCGCACGGCAGCACGCCAAACCACCACATTATTGGAATCGGTATGAAAACAATAGTCGAAAGATTTTTATTGCTGAATACGGCGACTGGGAATACTACGCCCAGAATGCAGGCTTTAATCAACAGGAATTTAAAAACCTGAATCCCGAAGAACGAACAAGTCGGCAATTACGTGCCTACGGCGAGAAGCGACTGCTGCAACAGGCACTTAATTATCAGGAAGCGTTTAACTCCAATTTGAAAGGGAAAAACACCATTGGTCATGCCAACTGGCTGATGTTTGACTATAATAGAGGTTATGCGGACGACTTAGAGGCATCTGGTATTGCCGATATTTTTAGAATTCCCAAGTATGCCTATTATTTCTACCAAAGTCAAAAGTCTCCCTCCGCGGATGCCTTTAGCAAGCCGATGGTGTATATTGCCAGTAATTGGGATAAAAATTCCTCCTTGTCGGTACGTGTTTTTAGCAATGCCGACCATGTTGAATTGTATTTAAATGACCAATTCGTAAAAAACGAAAAAAGCAGTGATGCAGCCGAGTTTTCGGACTCCTTGTTATATCCACCTCATGTGTTTGAGCTTCCGCATTTTGTTCCTGGAACACTAAAAGCAATTGCCTTTATTGATGGAAAAAAAGTTGCCGAGCATCGGGTTTCGACCCCTAAGAC
>JAURDG010000147.1 GCA_030828025.1 Flavobacteriaceae bacterium
ACTGACTTTTATTTGGAGCCAAACGAAATCCGTGTCAAAAAGAGCGAGGTCATCGGCTATTCGGGAAACACAGGAGGTTCGTTTGGACCGCATCTTCACTTTGAATTGCGCGATAGCGCAAACCAAATTCCATTCAATCCATTATTAAATGGCATTCGGGTTGCCGACAGCAAAAGACCCGTCATCAGGCAACTTATCGGCTATCCAATAGACGGTGTCATCAATCGTTCGGAAGCGAAAATCCAACTGCCAATTAGTTCCAAAAACGACAGCGTTTGGATTGCAGATCCCGTGTATGCTATCGGAAAAATCGGCTTTGGCATAGAACACTTTGATCAACAGGATGCATCGCACAATAGAAATGGAGCTTTTGAAATTACCAGCAAGCTGGACGGAATTTCCATCTTTAACGTCCGTTTTGACACCCTATCTTTTGATGATACGGCACAAATGCACAAGTTGATCGATTATCCTTATTACGTGGACAATAAGAAAAAAATCATGTGTCTTTTTGACCCGTACAACGACCCTATACCATTTGTAAACTATGTTAATCAAGGAATAATAACTGTTGCAGAAGACAAGCAATACGCCGTCCAATTAACACTTAAAGATGTGGTTGGCAACGCTACATATTTAATCATTCCAATCGTTGGAAAAAAGGAGGAAGTGTGGAACACAAAAAGCAACGACAAGCAAGGTAAAATTATTTACCCAGATCGAGATTATTTATTTGAGTTTGACCAAGCACAACTTTATTTCGATGCCAAAACATTTAGCGCACCAACTCCCCTGAATATCCAATCGTACTCCGACTCGATCGCTATTTTGAATCCACATGCCTACTTTAAAAAGCCGTATCGGCTTACTTTATCAAAAAAACAGCAACACAAAGGGGCATATCTAGGTAAAAAAAGTGATGAGGGTTGGCATTTTGTTGCCAACAAAAATGAGAAAGATGTGTTCACCACCAAGGTAAAAAGCGATGGCGTATTTGCTATTTGTTACGATAGCATTCCTCCTACCATCATTGATCAAAAAAACATAAGCGATCGTTGGATTTCTCTTGAAAAAGATATACGATTTACCATTGACGATACAGAATCAGGTATAGACCGGTATGCGGGTTATCTAAATGGAAAATGGGTGCTTTTTGAGTACGAACAAAAAAAGAACGAACTTATTTTTAGGTTTAAGGATCCTATTCGTTTAAAAAAAACAAAGCATAATTTAAAACTGATTGTTTGGGATAAAGTGGGGAACAGTACTACATTTGAAGCAATCTTTTACCGCAAAGAATGAAAAATCATATTGCGCTGATTATTATTTGGCTTAACGCCTCATTGTGGGCAGTAGCACAAACAGCTACGGTTCAAGGCGTTGTTACTGGCGAAGAAAACACAGTTATTCCCTATGTTTCCATTACCACAAGTACAGGGCAAGGCACAAGTACAAACGAGAACGGTTTTTATCGTCTAAGCCTTGAGGCGGATGAGCAAATAACGCTGACATTTACACATATTGGGCACAAGAATGCCGTTGTCAATTTTAAGCTAAACCCAAACACCATAACGGAATTTAATTTAGTAATGAGCACCGAAACCGAACAAATGGGCGAGGTAGTTGTGCGCGCCAGTAGAAATATGCGTGTTCAGGGTGTTACGGTCTTATCGCCCAAAACCATACGCAACATCACTGGTGCCAATGCAGGCGTTGAAAACTTGCTGCTTAGCCTTCCCGGAGTTAATTCAAACAATGAACTGAGCACCCAATATGCGGTTAGAGGAGGAAATTATGATGAAAATTTAGTTTATGTCAATGGAATAGAGGTCTATAGACCGACACTTGTTCGTGCGGGGCAACAAGAAGGTTTAAGTTTTCTCAACACCGATTTGATTCAGGAGGTGTCGTTTAAAGCCGGAGGCTTTAATGCAACCTATGGAGACAAATTATCTTCTGTGCTGGATATCACATACAAAACACCCAACAAGACAGCTTCAAGTGTTGAAGCAAGTCTTATGGGTGGAAGTATTAGCTATGGAACCAAAAAAGGAAATTGGTCTGCTATTGCAGGGGCGCGATATCGCGACAATCAACTTTTGGTAAACCAAAAAGAAACCAGCGCACAATACCAACCTTCGTTTGCTGATATCCAATCCTTTGTGAATTATCAAAAGAATAATCGCTGGAATTTCCAGTTTTTGGGTGCTATTTCTAAGAATGATTATATCTATTCCCCACAAACACGGCAAACAAACTTTGGAACAGTCGCCGATCCTCGTGCTTTGCTGGTCTATTATCAAGGGCAGGAAAAAGATGTCTATCAAACCTACCTTGGTGCAGTTAAAACAACATTTCAAGTAAACCAACAGACAAAGTATTCGCTAACGACTTCTATTTATCATACTGTAGAACAGGAGTATTTTGACATATTGGCGCAATACTTACTTGGAACACCCAACACGGAAATAGGTTCCGAAGACTTAGGCGATATTCTTTACGCAGAAGGTGTTGGAAGTCAACAAACGCATGGAAGAAATGATTTTGACGCCTTGATTACTTCGGCTTCTTTGACAGGGCAACATCAAAAAGAAAAACAGCAATGGCGCTGGGGCATTACCTTAAAGTCGGAGGACATTCGCGATCGAGTTGTGGAGTGGGAACAAGTTGATTCTGCGGGGTTTTCGATTCGACCTCCTGCCCTATTGCCCAAGAACAATCAGCCCTACAGTCCGTTTGAAGGGCCGCTCGAATTATTCAACAACATAAGAGCTAGGCAACAGACCACCTTGAACAGAATTGCAGGATACGTGCAGTGGAACAATCGTTTTATTACAGGCAGGCAGATCGCTTGGTTATCCGCAGGCGTGCGTATTCATTACTGGAGTTTACGCAATTTTGATGACGCAGGCAGCACCTTTGTCAGTCCACGGGCGCAACTTAGTCTTCAACCCATCAAAAACCCCGATATCGTTACCCGCTTGTCTGTTGGTGTTTATACACAAGCGCCTTTTTACAAAGAACTTCGTGGGAGCACGGGCTTTATTAATCCAGAAGTAACACCCCAAAAATCCATACACGGCGTGTTGAGCCAAGACCGTACTTTTGAGTTGTGGGGCAGACCTTTTGTGTTCCAATCATCGGCCTATTACAAACATCTTTGGGATGTCAATGCTTACACCTCAGAAAATGTCCGCATCCGCTATGTAGCAAACAACAATACCAAAGCAAAAGTTTACGGACTTGACCTTAGGCTTAACGGAGAATTTGTTCCTGGAACAGAATCTTGGATAAGCTTGGGACTGTTAAAAGCAGAAGAAAATCAAAATAATAGAGGGAACATACCGCGACCGACCGATCAGCGTATAAAATTTGCCATGTTGTTCCAAGACTACGTTCCACGCCTTCCATTTTTAAAGATGAATTTAAACTTGGTCTATAACACCGGTCTTCCGGGCGGTTCGCCAAGTTATGCGGATGTCTATATTTACCAAAATAGGCTTCGGGATTACAAGCGTGCCGATATTGGATTTCTATATGTTTTAAAAGATGACAAGCGTTTTAAAAGCAGGTTTAGTGCGTTTGAGGAGCTTCAGGTAGGCGTAGAAATTTTTAATGTTTTCGATGTTCAAAACGCCATCACCAATACTTGGGTGCGTGATGTTTATACGCAACGACAGTTTGCTGTTCCCAACTACATGACCCCTCGTGTATTCAACATCAAGGTTACCGCTAGATTTTAACCGTTGATGTAGTCAACAAGCGTACTGACTATGGTGTCTATTTCAGCTTTTGTATTGTGTGTAGAAAAAGAGAGTCGAATGGAAGGGAATTTATTTTCTTCTTCAGTAAGCAAGTGTCGCAACACATGAGAACCCGATTCGCTTCCAGATTGACACGCACTACCCTTAGAACAACAAATCCCTTTTAAATCCAAATGAAAAGCCAATAGCTGTGCTCTTTTTGGGTCGATCG
>JAURDG010000022.1 GCA_030828025.1 Flavobacteriaceae bacterium
AAAGCGTCTAGTAGATACATTATTGAACGCAGAAAAAAATAAGTTATGTCTAGATCATTAAAAAAAGGACCTTACGTACACTACAGCTTGACAAAAAAAGTGCAAGCCAATGTAGATTCTGGAAAAAAAGCCGTGATTAAAACTTGGTCACGTGCATCTATGATTACACCAGATTTTGTAGGACAAACAATTGCCGTGCACAATGGACGTCAATTTGTACCTGTCTATATCACTGAAAATATGGTGGGGCATAAGTTGGGTGAATTTTCCCCTACTCGTTCATTCCGCGGTCACGCTGGAGCTAAAAACAAAGGAAAAAAGTAAGCTATGGGAGTTCGTAAAAGAGAAACTGCAGACCAGCTAAAAGAAAACCGAAAGCACGTCGCTTTTGCTAAGCTCAACGATTGCCCAACATCGCCGCGTAAGATGCGCCTGATGGCTGATCTTATTCGTGGTGTGGAGGCAGAAAAGGCGCTTTCTATTTTGCGTTTTAGCGCAAAAGAATCGTCTAAACGATTAGAGAAATTAGTCCTTTCAGCTATTGCCAATTGGCAGGCTAAGAACGAAGACGCTGACATTGAAAAAGCTGGTCTTTACATTAAGGAAATCCGTGTGGATGGTGGCACTATGCTAAAGCGTTTGCGCCCAGCACCACAAGGAAGAGGACACCGAATTAGAAAACGTTCCAATCACGTTACACTCGTACTTGGAGCAAAAGATAACGCACAAAGCTAATACCGAATATGGGACAAAAAACGAATCCAATAGGCAACAGACTCGGCATCATTCGCGGTTGGGAATCCAACTGGTACGGTGGCAGAAACTATGGCGATAAATTAGCCGAAGACGACAAAATTCGTCGTTACGTGCATGCACGTTTGGCTAAAGCTAGTGTTTCGCGTGTCATCATTGAGCGAACACTTAAGTTAGTTACGGTAACCATCACTACTGCACGTCCAGGAATTATCATAGGTAAAGGTGGACAAGAAGTGGATAAGCTGAAAGAAGAGCTAAAGAAAATCACGGATAAAGAAGTACAGCTTAATATTTTTGAAATTAAGCGCCCTGAGCTTGAGGCACAGTTGGTAGCTGCAAGTATTGCTCGTCAGATTGAAAGCCGTATTTCATATCGCCGTGCGATTAAGATGGCCATAGCAGCTTCTATGCGGATGAACGCCGAAGGGATTAAGGTGCAAATTTCAGGCCGATTGAACGGAGCTGAAATGGCACGCTCAGAGAGCTACAAAGAAGGTCGTATTCCTCTTTCGACGTTCCGTGCTGACATAGACTACGCCTTGGTAGAAGCCCATACTACCTATGGAAGATTAGGCATCAAGGTATGGATTATGAAGGGCGAAGTATATGGTAAGCGTGAACTTTCTCCACTTGTTGGAATTAGTATTGGCGCAGCCAAAGGTAAAAACGAAAAACGCGGAGGTCGCACCCCTCGTCGTAGAAAATAAAGTTTAGGTCATGTTACAACCGAAAAGAACAAAACACCGTAAAATGCAGAAAGGCCGTATGAAAGGCCTATCGCAACGTGGCAACCAATTATCCAACGGAATGTTTGGTATCAAGTCGCTTGACTCCAATTTCATTACCTCACGTCAAATAGAGGCTGCGCGTATCGCAGCTACACGTTACATGAAACGTGAAGGAATGCTGTGGATCAAAATTTTTCCAGACAAACCCATTACCAAAAAGCCACTTGAGGTTCGTATGGGTAAAGGAAAAGGAGCATTAGACCATTATGTAGCTGTTGTAAAACCAGGACGTATCATGTTCGAACTCTCTGGTGTATCATTAGAAGTTGCTAAGGAAGCATTGCGCTTAGCCGCACAAAAACTTCCAGTAAAAACAAAATTTGTGATTGCCCGTGATTTTGAGGCTTAAGAAGAACACATGAAACAGACAGAAATTAACGAATTATCGACAGAAGAGCTCAACGAAAAGCTCGTTGCTTTTCAAAAAAGTTATGAAAGTGCTCGCGCAACGCACGCATTGTCTCCGCTAGAGAATCCAATCTCTTTGCGTCAACAACGCAGAACGATAGCGCGTATTAAAACGGCATTGTCGAAAAGAAATTTAGAACAAGCGTAGTATGGAAACAAGAAACTTACGTAAAGAACGCATCGGAGTTGTGACAAGCAACAAAATGCAAAAGTCTATCGTCGTATCTGAAGTAAAGCGTGTGAAGCACCCTATGTACGGGAAATTCGTTTTGAAGACGAAAAAATATGTCGCACACGACGAAAAAAACGATTGCAATATCGGAGATACCGTAAAAATTATGGAAACCCGCCCTTTGAGTGCATCAAAGTGCTGGCGATTGGTTGAAATTTTAGAAAGAGCTAAGTAATGTTACAGCAAGAATCAAGACTTAAAGTTGCCGACAATACAGGCGCCAAAGAAGTACTTACCATTCGCGTTTTAGGCGGTACAAAACGTCGTTACGCCTCAATTGGAGATAAAATTGTGGTAAGTGTTAAATTGGCTACACCTAATGGTTCGGTGAAAAAAGGACAAGTATCAACCGCAGTTGTGGTGCGTACCAAAAAAGAAATTCGCCGTCCGGATGGATCTTATATCCGTTTTGACGAAAACGCTTGTGTGTTGTTGGATGCACAAGGAGAGATGCGTGGAACACGTGTGTTTGGACCTGTTGCTCGTGAATTGCGTGAGCGCAAGTTTATGAAAATAATTTCCTTAGCTCCTGAAGTATTATAATTATGATAAAGATTAAACTAAAAATTGGCGATAAAGTACGTGTGATCACTGGTGATCACAAAGGTGCTGAGGGCGAGGTAGTTTCGCTTAACCGTGAAGCCAACAAGGCAATTGTTTCGGGTGTGAATATCGTAAAACGTCATACCAAACCAAGTGCGCAAAACCCTCAAGGTGGTATCGTAGAAAAAGAAGCAGCAATCGCTATTTCTAATTTATCGCTACTTACCGCTGATGGTAAAACAACACGTGTTGGCTACCGTACAGAAGACGGAAAGAAAGTGCGTGTGGCACGTAAAACCAATGAAGCTATTTAACATGAGTTATCAACCTAGACTTAAAACAGAATACAAGGCGCGTGTGATGCAAAGCTTAACCGAAGAATTCGGGTATAAAAACGTCATGCAAGTACCTAAGCTAGAAAAGATTGTCCTTAGCCGTGGCGTTGGTGCTGCCGTTGCAGACAAAAAACTAGTCGATCATGCAGTAGAAGAATTGACGATGATCACAGGTCAAAAAGCCTTGCAAACCATTTCTAAGAAAGACGTTGCAACCTTTAAATTACGAAAAGGGATGCCAATCGGTGCTAAAGTTACGCTTCGCGGTGATAAAATGTATGAATTTTTTGATCGTTTGGTAACGGCTGCCCTTCCTCGAGTGCGTGATTTTCAGGGCGTGAAAGCCGACGGTTTTGACGGACGTGGAAATTATAACTTGGGAATTCAGGAGCAAATTATCTTCCCTGAAATCGACATTGATAAATTACCAAAAATTGCTGGTATGGACATCACCTTTGTTACTTCAGCGAACACAGATAAAGAAGCTAAATCATTGTTAAACGAATTGGGCATGCCCTTTAAGAAAAACTAATATGGCAAAAGAATCAATGAAGGCCCGTGAGGTCAAAAGAGCGAAACTTGCTGCTAAGTATGCAGACAAACGCGCTGCCTTAAAAGCTGCTGGCGATTATGATGCATTGCAAAAGCTCCCAAAAAACGCTTCTCCCGTTCGTGGACACAACCGTTGTAAGTTAACAGGTCGTCCTAAAGGCTACATGCGCCAATTTGGTGTATCACGTGTTATGTTTCGTGAAATGGCCAACAAAGGATTAATCCCTGGAGTTAAAAAAGCAAGCTGGTAAAAAAAGAATTATGAATACAGATCCAATTTCAGATTACTTAACACGTATCCGCAACGCCAACAGTGCTGGACACCGTGTTGTATCTATTCCTGCTTCGAAATTGAAGTTAGAAATCACCAAGATATTATTCGACCAAGGATATATTCTTAGTTATAAAGAGGAAAAAGATTCCGTTCAAGGAAGCATCAAAATTGCCTTGAAGTACGATCGATTGACCAAAGAGCCAGTAATCAAAAAATTACAGCGCATCAGTACGCCCGGTTTACGTAAATACGTTTCTTCTAACGAAGTGCCACGTGTATTGAATGGCTTGGGTATTGCCATTGTTTCTACATCACATGGTGTGATGACTGGAAAACAGGCTAAAAAAGAAAATGTAGGCGGCGAAGTAATTTGCTACGTACACTAATTAAGTTAAAGAATTGAATTATGTCACGAATTGGAAATAATCCCATAACAGTTCCAGAAGGCGTAACCGTCGATATTCAGGAAAATGTGATTACTGTAAAAGGCAAGTTGGGCGAATTGTCTCAAGCTTACGACTCAGTAAACATTGCCCAAGAAGATGGACAACTCATTGTTACACGTCTTTCTGAAAGTAAAACCCACAAAGCCAAGCATGGATTGTACCGAGCACTTGTTGCCAATATGGTTCTTGGGGTAAGTGCTGGATTTACTAAAGAACTCGAATTAGTAGGTGTAGGATATCGTGCCTCCAACCAAGGTCAAAAACTCGATCTAGCATTGGGCTTTTCGCACAACATTATCTTCGAATTACCCGATGAAGTTAAAGTTGAGACCGTTTCTGAAAAAGGAAAAAATCCAATCGTGAAACTTAGCTCACACGACAATCAACTCATCGGCTCTGTCGCAGCGAAGATTCGCTCGTTCCGTAAGCCGGAACCATACAAAGGAAAAGGAGTGAAGTTTGTAGGAGAACAAATTAGAAGAAAAGCAGGTAAATCTGCATAAGGTATAGGGATATGAAAATGAATAAAACCCAACGAAGACAACGCATTCAAAAGCGATTCAGAGATACTGTTCTAGGAACTGCCGATATGCCACGTATGTCTATTTTTAGAAGTAATAAAGAAATTTATGCACAGGTCGTGAACGACGAAACTGGGGTAACCTTAGCTGCTGCTTCATCTCGTGACAAAGAGTTTGCAGAACACAGCGGTACCAAAACTGAGCTAGCTCAAAAAGTTGGCAAAGTGATTGCAGAGCGCACGCTTGCGGCTGGTGTTTCTGCCATTCGCTTTGATCGTGGCGGGTATTTGTATCATGGTCGTGTGAAGTCATTAGCAGACGGTGCACGTGAAGCAGGACTAAAATTTTAATTATGTATCAAGATTATAAAAACGTAGAATTTGTAAAGCCAGGAGGCCTTGACCTTAAGGATCGTTTGGTAGGTGTACAACGTGTTACCAAAGTAACCAAAGGAGGACGTGCTTTTGGATTCTCTGCTATTGTTGTAGTAGGTGATGAAAATGGTGTTGTTGGTCAAGGACTTGGTAAGTCGAAAGAGGTGTCGGAAGCGATTTCGAAAGCTGTGGAAGATGCCAAAAAGAATCTTGTTCGTATCCCAATTAACAATGGCACCTTGCCACACGAACAAAAAGGAAAGTATGGTGGTGCTCGAGTATTCATTAAGCCTGCCTCTGAAGGTACTGGTGTAATTGCTGGTGGTGCTGTTCGTGCGGTGCTCGAAGCAGTTGGCATTCACAACGTACTTTCTAAATCACAAGGTTCGTCTAACCCACACAACGTGGTTAAGGCTACATTTGATGCGCTTTTGCAGTTGCGTGATGCCAATACGGTCGCCAAGCAACGTGGCATTTCATTAGATAAAGTTTATAACGGATAAGCATGGGAAAGATTAAAGTAAAACAAATCAGAAGCAACATCAAGCGTCCTGTTGATCAGAAACGTACCTTGGTTGCGCTAGGCCTTCACCGTATTGGTCAAGTCGTAGAACACGAAGAAACCGATACCATCAAAGGCATGATAACCAAAGTAAAACATTTAGTATCCGTTCAAAATATTTAATATGGAACTAGGAAATTTAAAGCCTGCTAAAGGCGCAGTTAAAGGGGCAAGCAAACGACTAGGTAGAGGTCAAGGATCTGGTACTGGCGGAACCGCCTCACGTGGTCACAAAGGAGCTAAATCTCGTTCTGGTTACTCCAAAAAAGTTGGTTTTGAAGGAGGTCAAATGCCATTGCAACGTCGCATACCTAAGTTTGGTTTTAAAAATATCAACCGCAAAGAATATGCAGGAATTAACTTGGATAGACTTCAAGCACTTGTTGACGATAAGAAAGTCAAAGGTACCCTTGATTTCGATACCATGATTCAATTGCGTTTGGTTGGAAAAAATGACTTGGTTAAAATTTTAGGTCGTGGTGAATTGACCGCCAAACTAAAAGTAAGCGCCCATAAATTTACAGCATCAGCAAAAGCAGCTATTGAAGCTGCTGGCGGTGAAGCCATTATATTATAGCAAATGAAATTACTAGAAAGAAATAACAGAGTTTTACTTGCGGTCGTTGGGCTTATTGTTCTTTTCGGATTAAATTTCCTAGCACAAAACTTCTTTGATGTTACGTTTGGTGCTATACTCTATGTCATTTCTTCTTTGTTGGTACTAAACATTTGGATAGACATTACAGGTGCTTTTACCAAAATTTCGAAGATAAGCGAGCTTAAGACCCGTATTGGCGTTACGCTTGGATTACTTATCGTCTATCGAATTGGTGCGCAAGTGGTTTTGCCTGGTATAGACCCTAACATTATCAACGACGCCAAAATTGCTGGTGGCGGTGGACTTTTAGGCGTATTGAACATGTTTACGGGTGGTGCTTTTGCTAAAGCCTCTGTGTTTGCCTTAGGAATTATGCCTTACATTTCTGCCTCTATTGTGGTGCAGTTGATGGGTATTGCCGTGCCCTACCTTCAAAAGCTTCAGAAAGAAGGTGAAAGCGGACGTCGTCGTATCAATCAGATCACACGCTGGTTGACCATTGCGATTTGTATTTTCCAGGCACCAGCTTATTTGTATTCTTTGGGTGCATTAGGTGTTCCAGAAAGTGCATTTGTTTTGGGTAAAGGGCTTGGCTTTGTAGTTCCTTCTGTAATCATTCTTGTTACAGGAACAATCTTTGCCATGTGGTTGGGTGAAAAAATCACCGATAAAGGAATTGGAAACGGAATATCTTTATTGATTACTGTAGGTATTGTGGCTACACTACCGATGTCTTTTGTTCAGGAGTTTGTTTCTCGAGTTACCGAAAACAATGGTGGTCCTATTTTAATTCTTATCGAACTTATTGTTTGGATAGCCATTAATGCCGTATGCATCTTATTGGTCATGGCAGTACGTCAAATTCCTGTTCAGTATGCACGCAGAACTGCTTCTGGAGGAATTGACAAAAACCAAATAGGTGCGCGTCAGTATATCCCATTAAAATTGAACGCCTCTGGCGTAATGCCTATCATTTTTGCTCAGGCACTGATGTTTGCTCCTGCAGCACTTGGTCGCTTATTTGGCGAAAGTGCAACAGGTCAATGGCTTCAGGCATCCTTTTCAGATATTTTTGGTTTGTGGTACAACCTATTGTTTGCGCTGCTTATTATTGTGTTTACGTATTTCTACACCGCAATTACGGTTCCCACCAACAAAATGGCCGATGACTTAAAACGCAGCGGAGGATTTGTTCCTGGCGTACGCCCTGGAACGGAAACAGCAAACTTTTTAGATCGTATTATGTCACAAATTACTTTTCCAGGATCGATTTTCTTGGCTCTTGTGGCAATCTTACCCGCTTTGGTGTATCATTTATTTGGTATGCAACAAGGTTGGGCGTTGTTCTATGGCGGAACTTCCTTACTGATTATGGTTGGGGTCGCTATGGATACCATTCAACAAATCAATGCCTATTTATTAAATCGTCATTATGATGGTTTGATGAAAACAGGTACAAAACGCAGTAAAACCTCAGCAATATAATGGCAAAACAAGCATCTATAGAGCAAGATGGACAGATCATTGAGGCGCTATCAAACGCGATGTTTCGTGTGGAGCTCGAAAATGGTCATGTTGTTACGGCACATATTTCTGGCAAAATGCGTATGCACTATATCAAGCTATTGCCTGGGGATAAAGTAAAATTGGAGATGTCTCCTTATGATTTGAGTAAGGCACGCATTACCTATAGATATTAAGATATGAAAGTTAGAGCATCACTTAAAAAAAGAAGCGCCGGCTGCAAAATTGTACGTCGAAAAGGACGCTTATATGTAATCAACAAAAAGAACCCTAGGTTCAAACAAAGACAAGGATAATTATGGCTAGAATTTCTGGGGTAGATATTCCCAAACAAAAAAGAGGCGTTGTTTCGTTAACGTACATTTACGGCGTTGGGCGCAGTCGAGCTAAAGATATTTTGGCTGCTGCCAATGTTGATGAAAACAAAAAAGTTAACGAATGGAACGATGACGAAATTGGTCGCATCCGTGATGCAGTTTCTGCTTTCAAGATCGAAGGTGAACTTCGTTCAGAAACGCAATTGAACATCAAGCGACTTATGGATATAGGTTCGTTTAGAGGAATACGTCACCGTATTGGCTTGCCACTTCGTGGACAACGCACGAAAAACAATTCGCGCACTCGAAAAGGAAAACGCAAGACCGTAGCGAACAAAAAGAAAGTAACGAAATAAAGCATCTAACAAATGGCTAAATCAAGTTCAAAAAAGCGTAAAGTTGTGGTGGAAGCCTTCGGCGAAGCTCACATCAACGCATCATTTAATAACATCATTGTATCCCTTACAAACAACAAGGGTGAGGTGATTTCATGGTCTTCTGCCGGTAAAATGGGCTTCAGAGGATCAAAGAAAAATACGCCTTATGCTGCGCAGCTTGCAGCAGAAGATGCTGCTAAGATTGCCCAAGAAGCAGGTTTACGCAAGGTAAAAGTATTTGTGAAGGGTCCAGGAAACGGACGTGAGTCTGCAATCCGTACCATTCACAATGAAGGTATTGAGGTTACTGAAATAGTTGATGTAACACCAATGCCACACAATGGATGTCGTCCTCCTAAAAGACGAAGAGTTTAATATTAACCAGCTGGCGAAGGATTGACCTTAATTCCCAGCACCTAATTTTTTAAAATGGCACGATATACTGGTCCTAAAACTAAAATCGCCCGTAAGTTTGGCGAAGCTATATTCGGCGACGACAAGTCGTTCGAAAAACGGAATTATCCTCCCGGACAACACGGGAATAATCGCAGAAAACCCAAAAAATCAGAATACGCTATTCAGTTGATGGAAAAGCAAAAGGCAAAGTTTACCTATGGTATTCTTGAGCGCCAATTCCGCAACTTGTTCGTAAAAGCAAATGCCAGCAAGGGCGTTACTGGTGAGGTGTTGCTTCAACTCTGCGAAACACGCCTTGATAACCTCGTGTATCGCCTAGGTATTTCCCCTACACGTTCTGGTGCACGCCAACTTGTTGGTCACCGCCACATTACGGTAAACGGTGAAATTTTGAGCATTCCATCTGCACAGATTAAGCCTGGCGATGTGATTGGTGTTCGTGAAAAATCTAAATCACTCGAAGTGATTAATCGCTCATTGTCTGTTGCTAACCACGATTCGGAGTGGTTGACATGGAATGACGCAACTTTAGAAGGCACATTGGTATCGGTTCCTACCCGTGAGCAAATTACTGAAAACATAAAGGAACAACTAATTGTCGAATTGTATTCAAAATAATCCTATGGCACTATTTAATTTTCAAAAACCAGATAAAGTAATCATGATTGATTCAGACGAATTTGAAGGAAAATTCGAGTTTCGTCCATTAGAACCTGGCTATGGGCTTACGGTTGGCAACGCTTTACGTCGTGTAATGTTGGCTTCGCTAGAAGGCTTTGCGATTACTTCTGTTCGTATCGACAAAGTTGACCACGAGTTTTCTACACTTCCTGGAGTAGTAGAAGATGTTACGGAAATGATTTTGAACTTCAAGCAAGTACGCTTCAAGCAACAAATCGATTCTGTAGATAACGAAACAGTTTCTGTTGCCATTGCTGGACAAAAACAATTGACCGCTGGCGATTTGCAAAAATTCATTTCTGGGTTTCAAATTCTAAACCCTGATTTGGTGATTTGCAACATGGACAAAAGCGTGCAATTAAATTTTGAATTTACCATTGAAAAAGGACGTGGATATGTTCCTGCTGAAGACAATAAAAAGGCTACAGCACCCATTGGTACCATTGCAATTGATTCTATTTACACGCCCATTAAAAACGTAAAATACACCATCGAGGATTTTCGGGTTGAGCAAAAGACAGACTACGAAAAACTAATCTTCGAGATTGTAACAGATGGTTCTATTCATCCAAAAGATGCCTTGACAGAAGCTGCCAAGACCTTAATTCATCACTTTATGCTCTTTTCGGATGAGCGTATTACGCTTGAAGCGGATGAAATTGCTGAAACAGAAACCTATGATGAGGAGTCGCTACATATGCGCCAATTGCTTAAAACAAGGCTTATCGACATGGACCTTTCGGTTCGTGCCCTGAATTGCCTTAAAGCAGCAGAAGTGGATACGTTGGGCGACTTGGTCTCGTTTAACAAAAGTGATTTGATGAAGTTTAGAAACTTTGGAAAAAAATCGCTTACCGAATTGGAGGAATTGGTTATTGCCAAAGGACTCAATTTTGGTATGGATTTGACCAAATATAAACTTGATAAGGACTAATTTATCAATAGCTTTTAATCATGAGACACGGAAAAAAAATAGCCCACTTGGGCCGAACAAACACCCACAGAAAGGCGATGCTAGCCAATATGGCATCTTCGCTAATTGATCATAAGCGTATTCAAACAACTGTTGCACGTGCAAAGGCACTAAAGCAGTTTGTTGAACCCTTGATCACACGCGCTAAAGTTGACTCGACACATAACCGACGAGTGGCTTTTCGCGCACTCCGCGACAAATATGCAGTAACTGAGCTTTTTAGAACAGTTGCCGAAAAAGTTGCCGATCGACCAGGTGGTTACACACGTATCATTAAAATGGGAAATCGTTTGGGTGACAATGCCGATATGGCACTTATTGAACTGGTTGACTTCAATGAAGTTTATGAAACCGATAAGCCAAAGAAGAAAAAATCCAGACGGAGAGGTGCTAAAAAAGCAGCTCCTGCTGAAGTAGTAGAAACAGAAGTTACTGAAGAAGCGCCTGTAGCAGACGAAGCTCCTGCTGAAGTAGCCGCAGAAGCAGCTGTTGCCGAAGATGTAACCTCTGAAGAGTCAACCCCAGAAGCAGCTGATGAATCAGCATCTTCAGAAGAAGAAAACAAGGCAGAATAAGTTTTTAATAGCCTTTTAATAAATCAAAGGATAAACCAGTGGGTTTATCCTTTTTTTTGTGTTAATTTTGCAGAAATACTTTAAACCAAAATGAGTCAATACCTCTCTCGTAATAAAGCACTTATCTTGCTAGAAGACGGAACGGTATTTCACGGCAAATCCATTGGAATTGAAGGCCAAGCTTTTGGCGAGTTGTGCTTTAACACGGGCATGACGGGTTATCAAGAGATTTTTACAGACCCATCGTATTATGGGCAGCTTATGGTTACTACCAATGCACACATTGGAAACTATGGCGTTTTACATAACGAGTCCGAATCTGATACTATTCAGATATCAGGGCTTATCTGTAAAAATTTCAATACTGGATTTTCACGCGAAGCCGCAGACAGTTCTTTGTTTGATTTTTTCGAAAAGCAACAACTCGTTGCCATTTCTGATGTAGATACACGTGCACTTGTCAGATATATACGTGACAACGGCGCTATGAATGCCATAATCTCAACACAGACCGAAGACTTAGATGCGTTAAAAAAACAACTCGCAGGTGTACCATCCATGAAGGGATTAGCTCTTGCACCTAAAGTTTCCACATCTGAACCCTATTATGTGGGTGATGCAGACGCTCCTTTGAAGGTTGCTGCCTTGGATTTGGGTATCAAGAAAAACATCTTGCGCAATCTTGCCAGCAGAGGTGTCTTTATTAAGGTTTTTCCATTGAACACTACGTTTGAGGCCATGAGCGATTGGAATCCTGACGGTTATTTCTTGTCCAATGGACCTGGCGACCCAGAACCTTTGCATGCTGCTCAGGCTGTTGCCTCCGAGATCATTGACAAGGGGCTTCCTTTATTTGGCATCTGTTTGGGGCATCAAATTATTGCACTTTCGCAAGGTATTTCAACTTATAAAATGCTCAACGGTCACCGCGGTATCAACCACCCCGTGCTTAATTTAGAAACGGGTAAGGGCGAAATTACCTCTCAAAACCACGGTTTTGCTATCAATAGGGCAGAAACGGAAACACACAAG
>JAURDG010000013.1 GCA_030828025.1 Flavobacteriaceae bacterium
GCTTCTTCAACAGTAATGACACCTTCTTTGCCAACCTTTTCAAAGGCAGCCGTGATAAGTGCTCCAATAGCCTCATCGTTATTGGCTGAAATAGAAGCTATTTGCTTTATTTTTTCGGAAGAATTGCCCACTTCAACGGCTTGTTTGTCTAGGTCGGCTACAATGGCTGCAACAGCTTTGTCAATGCCGCGTTTTAAATCCATAGGATTTGCACCAGCAGCAACATTTTTCAAGCCTTCTTTAACAATGGCTTGCGCCAAAATGGTAGCTGTTGTCGTTCCGTCGCCGGCAAGGTCGTTGGTTTTAGAAGCAACTTCCTTAACCATTTGGGCACCCATATTTTCAAGTGCATCTTCAAGTTCTACTTCTTTGGCTACACTAACACCATCTTTGGTAACCTGCGGTCCACCAAAAGATTTTCCAATAATTACATTTCTTCCCTTAGGTCCAAGTGTAACTTTAACTGCATCTGCTAATGCGTCAACACCACGCTTTAGTCCTTCGCGTGCATCTATGTCGAATTGTATCTTTTTTGCCATTATATTATATTTAAGAAACTATTGCTAAAATGTCGCTTTCGCGCATGATTAAGTAATCACCACCATCGAGTTTTAGTTCTGTACCTGCATATTTGCCGTACAAAACAGTATCACCCACCTTCACGGTAATGGCGTCGTCTTTTGTGCCAGGCCCAGTTGCTACTACAGTTCCTTTTTGTGGTTTTTCTTTTGCTGTATCTGGAATGATGATTCCAGAAGCGGTTGTGGTTTCGGCAGCCAATGGCTCAACCACCACACGATCAGCCAAAGGTTTGATGTTAATCCTACTCATGTTTTTAATTTATAGTTTTACTGTATTTAGCAGCAATTGTGCCAAGTGCTGCACCAGACATGTATGCCGCCATTAATATGACAGGATGACACTTATACTAGTTTTCGTCTGAGGTCTCGGGGATGACAGGAAGTTCTTCAGGAATATTGCCTTCTTCTGGTATAACTTCTTCAATAGCGTTTTCGTCAACCAACTGCGAATCGTTAGAATCACTAGGTAAGCTAATCAACGAATTGGAAATTAATATAAGAACTAGTAATAGTGTCGCTAAAACCCATGTACTGCGGTCCAAAAAATCTGTGGTTTTTTGAACACCACCAAGCTGTTGCGTACTACCGCCAAAAGCAGAAGATAAGCCGCCGCCTTTTGGGTTTTGTACCATAACCACCAATATTAGCAAGAGGCAAATAACAATCGTAAGTCCTAAAAAAATGGAAAATGTACTCATATTAACTCTCTTTTAATGCGTTTTTAATCTCTTTAATTTGGTTGGCAAAGAAACTACTTTTTTCTGGATATTTCAATGCCAATATTTCATAGGCTTTTTTGGCCTTTTTAAGCTTACCTTGTTTAAGGTAAACGCTGGCCAAGGTTTCCGTCATCAAGGTATGCGAATCAAAGGACTGTTTTTTTGTTAAATCTTGTTGTTTTTCTTCTGTTTTTTCCAAAGACATTTTGGGAGCTTCAGCAATGAATTTGTCAATAAGCCGCTCTTCGGTAGCCGAACTACTTTGTTTGGGTTCAAGTTGAAACAACCAATCTGCAAAAGACTTTACCTCTCCCGAATTGCTGTATGTTCGTTTTGTCGCTTTTATTTGCTGTCCTTCATCTGGATTTGGAATAAGATGCAGGCGGTTTTTGGTATGCAGTGCACACGCTTTTAAAAGTGTTGTGTGACGTTCCAGTTTATGCACTCGTGCGATGTTCCATCGCAGGTGATGTAATGCCTGAAAATAAGGAAACTGCTCCACTAATGTGTCGATTTGACGTAAAGTATCCTTTGGGTTTTCTTCGGCTTTTTGCTGAAGCTTGCCCAAATATGTGCTGTGCTGACTTACCATTTGGCCAAAGATTCATTAAAAATATCTTGTGTAATACATTCAAAAAGCACTTCATGGGCTTCGGTTTGCACGCTTTGTAGTTGCGCCGCAGCATCAAAATCATAGAAGAAACTAAAACGCTTTTCAAAACTATCATCATCATTGAGCGTATTGAAGTACCGAACATTTACCGCCATAGTAAGCCTATTTTGTGCAGCCGTTTGTTCGGCGGTAGCTGTCATGGGCGTAACGGCATACTGAACTATCTCGCCTTCGTAAATCAAATCACCATTGACACTGGTTAGGTCTAGGTTAGTTTGATTGAGCAGCATTTCTTGAATGGCATTGGTAAAATCACGATCAAGTCCTGGTTCAAAAACCGACCCAACTTGGTTGGCAGCATCATTAATGAAAAAATTAACCTGAACTGTTTCGGCACCTTCTGGAATAGAGGCTCCGGTAAAGGAATAATATTTACATCCAACCACGAGCAACGCCAAAAAGAAGACACCTTTATTCATGTTATAAATCTAAGTCAAATTGCTTGATTTTTCTATACAGCGTTCGTTCCGAAATGCCAAGTTCGCTAGCTGCAGCTTTTCTGCGGCCTTTATTTCGTTCCAAAGCCTTTACAATAAGCTCCAGTTCTTTGTCTTGCAAAGAAAGTGTTTCGGCTTCTTCCACCTCTTCGGCATAGTCAAACCGATCTTCATAGGTAGCCGTTGGTGTTGGTGTATGAACCTTAGACTCCAACTGAAGTGCCGTAGTTTTTTCTTTTTCTGCACCGTAAATTTTTTGAATAAGCCCTTCGTGTTGCTCCTTCGCCTGCTCCATAGTTGAGGCATTCATTAACTCATGGGTCAATTTTTTCAGGTCATGTAAGTCTGCTTTCATGTCGAAGAGAATCTTGTATAAGATTTCACGTTCTGAACTAAAGTCTCCGTCTGTTTTTTTAGTATCAATCACGGCAGGCAAATTTGCTGTTTTCGTCGGTAGGTACTGCCGCAACAGTTTGGGATTTATTTCCCGTTCTTGTTCCAAAACAGACAATTGTTCGGCTATGTTGCGCAACTGGCGAATATTTCCTGGCCAAGGCTGCTGCTCCAGTATTTGTTGTGCTTCTTCATTTAACCGCACTGTGGGCATGCGGTATTTTTGACCAAAATCGGCAGCAAATTTTCGAAAAAGTAAATGGATGTCTCCTTTTCTGGCACGTAACGGAGGAAGGCTAATTTCTACCGTGCTTAGACGATAGTATAAATCTTCTCTAAATTTACCTTTTTGGATGGCTTCCATCATGGCAACATTGGTAGCTGCTACCACACGAACATCCGTTTTTTGGACCATAGAAGACCCCACTTTGATAAATTCTCCATTTTCCAAAACACGTAGCAAACGAACTTGAGTAGCCAGTGGCAGCTCGCCCACTTCGTCCAAAAAAATGGTTCCTCCATGTGCTACCTCAAAATACCCACTTCGTGTTTGTGTGGCACCGGTAAAGGCTCCTTTTTCATGCCCAAAAAGCTCCGAATCTATGGTTCCTTCTGGAATTGCTCCGCAGTTAACGGCGATAAATTTTCCGTGTTTTCGATTTGACAACTGATGAATGATACGTGGAAAAACTTCTTTACCAACACCCGATTCGCCTGTGATAAGCACAGAAATTTCGGTTGGTGCTACGCGCACGGCTTTTTCTATAGCAAAATTGAGTTGTGGATCATTTCCAATAATCCCAAACCGCCGTTTGATGTTTTGAATATTATCCATGATAGTGTTGTGTTGGTCCATAACCTTGAGCAGTACCTAAAAGCGTGGCAGATGTACATGCTTCAATTTTTACCAAAACAAAATCACCTACTTTGTAGTGTTCTTTTGGGAACACAACCACCGTGTTTTGCTGCGTTCTTCCGCTCCATTGATCATCCGATTTCTTGGATGCTTTTTCGATGAGTACTTCTAGGGTTTTGCCCACGTGTTGCTCGTTTCTAAATCGCCCGTGTTTTTGTTGTGCAGCAACAATCTCTTGAAGTCTTCTTTTTTTGACTTCGTTGGGAATGTTGTCTGCCAATTTTTTTGCTGCTGGTGTTCCAGGTCGTTCAGAGTACATAAACATAAACCCGAAGTCGTATTTGACATATTCCATAAGACTTAGGGTGTCTTGGTGGTCTTCTTCGGTCTCATTGGGAAAGCCAGCAATCATGTCTTGGGAAATACCACAATCAGGTATAATTCGTTTTATATCATCAATCAATTCCATGTACTCTTCGCGGGTATGCTGTCGGTTCATGGCCTTTAGCACGTTGTTGCTTCCCGATTGTACAGGCAGATGAATATAGTTGCAGATATTGGGATGTTTTGCCATAACGTGCAACACCTCACGGGTCATGTCTTGCGGATTTGATGTGGAAAAGCGAATACGCATTCCAGGCTGTGCTTGCGCTACTAAATCCAATAAGTGATGAAAATGTACCGCTGTTTTTTGTTGTAATGGACTGGCTTTGGCAAAGTCTTTTTTGGGTCCTCCACCATACCACAAATAACTATCGACGTTTTGTCCCAATAAGGTGACTTCTTTATAGCCGGTTTGCGCTAGTGTATTCACTTCGTCAAGAATGCTTTTTGGGTCGCGGCTACGCTCTCGTCCTCGTGTAAAGGGAACCACACAAAAAGTACACATATTGTCGCAACCTCGTGTAATAGAAACAAAGGCGGTTACGCCATTGGATTGGAGGCGTACAGGTTGAACATCCGCATAGGTTTCTTCTTTGGATAAAATTACATTGACAGCAGCTTGTCCTTCTTCCACTTCAGCCACTAGGTTTGGTAAATCCTTGTAGGCGTCTGGGCCGACAACCAAGTCCACGATTTTTTCTTCTTCCAAAAAAGCGCGCTTTAGCCGCTCTGCCATACAGCCCAAAACGCCAACTTTTAGCTTGGGGTTGTTGTTTTTTACTTGCTGAAATGTGGCCAAGCGATTACGAACTGTTTGTTCGGCTTTATCTCGAATGGAACATGTATTGACCAAAACAAGGTCTGCCTCATCCAGCTCGTTGGTGGTTTGATAACCTGCATCACCAAGAATAGAAGCAACGATTTCGCTATCAGAAAAATTCATTTGACAGCCATACGACTCGATGTATAATTTCTTTGTACCAACAGCAGTAGAGCCATTGGATACAGCAAGTACCTCTCCGTTGTAGGCATTGGGATTTTTGGTTTCGACAACTGGCGTCTGTGGCATGCGTTCAAATTTCAGCATACAAAAGTACAAAATATCATAGAAATTGACATTTTGTCAGGCGTTTACTTGCTGCGTTCTAGTGCGGAAGTCTAGGCTTAAGCCAGCCATAGCATAGCGTACCCAATACAGCAAATGCCAATACAATGACTAATGGAAAGTACCCACTACCTATCAATACATAAATTGGCCCTGGGCAAGCACCCGTAAGCGCCCAGCCCAATCCAAAAATGGCACCGCCGATTAATGGGGCTTTAACCAGTTTTGCTTTTGGGGTAATCTGAATTTCAGCACCAAAGAATGAGCGAAGTTTGAATCTTTTGATGAGTTGGGTGATGAGTACACCCAAACCTACAGCAGCACCAATGATCCCGTACATGTGAAAGGATTTAAACTGAAACATTTCGTAAATGCGAAACCATGAGGCAGCTTCAGATTTTATCATCGTGATACCAAATAAAATTCCAATAAAAAAATAGATGAGTGCTCTTTTCATAACAGGTAAGGTAAAAGGTAGTGATTCATGATTAATCCTCCGATAAAAAAGCCAATAACGGCAACCAACGACGGCCATTGCAAGTCGCTTAATCCAGAAATGGCATGGCCTGAAGTACATCCGCCCGCATAGCGTGTACCAAAGCCAACAAGGAATCCGCCAAGCGCAAGTAAGGCGATAACTTTTGGTTGCTGCAGCACATCAGTACTAAACAGGGCTGCGGGCATAAAGTCTTTACCAGCACCAGCTATTCCCATTTCATTTAAGGTTGTTACTACATCAGAATGAATGACACCTACAGTTCCATTTGTCATATAATTTGATGCAATAAACCCACCAGCGGCAGCGCCAAGTGCTACAATTAATCCCCAACGATTTGATTTCCAATCGCCAGCAAAAAAGGGTATTTTTTTACCTGCGCCAGCTATAGAACAAAGTGTTTTTAGGTTGGTTGACATGCCAAAACGCTTTTCGGTAAAAAGCAATAAGAAAAGGATTATGGCTATCGCAGGCCCACCGATATACCAAGGCCAGGGCTCAAAAAGTAATTCCATTGTTATTTTAGTGTTGATGGGCAGATGTAATCAGTCCGCTTAATTGTTGTTTTTTTAAGTGCAGCATAACCACCCAATACATTGATGGCACCGTGGATTCCTCTACTCTTGAGAATTGATGCTGCAATGACACTACGGTAACCACCTGCACAGTGGATGTAAAAAGGCTTTGTTTTATTGAAAGAACCTAAATTATCATTCAATAAATCTAAGGGTGTATTAAGCCCGCCTTCCACGTGTTCGCTAGCAAATTCCCCAGGTTTACGCACATCAAATATGGGCAGTTGACCTTCAGCAACTGCTGCAGCTTCAATATTTTCAATGGCATCTGTTTCGTTGCCTGCGGCTACCCATGCTTCGATTCCTCCGTTGAGGTAGCCCAAAACTTGATCAAAGCCAACACGAGCCAATCTGGTAATGGCTTCTTGCTCACGACCTTTATCGACAACCAAAAGAATAGGATGTTTGATGTCGCCAATCATGGCACCAACCCAAGGCGCAAAACCGCCATCCAACCCAATAAAAATACTGTTTGGAATATGGGCTTGTGTAAAAGCATCCTGATGCCGAACATCGAGAACGAGCGCACGATTTTGGGTTGCTGCATGTTCAAAATCCTCTGGGCTTAGCGGAATTAGTCCTTGAGCGAGTACGTCTTTAACATCTGAGTAGCCCTCTTTGTTAAGTTTTACGTTCGCTGGGAAATAGGCTGGGGCGGGCATGAGCCCATCGGTGAGCTGGCGAATAAAATCTTCTTTGCTTAACGATGTATCCAACGCGTAGTTGCTCTTTTTTTGGTCACCTAAAGGGCCAAAAGTCTCCTTGCTGATATTTTTACCACATGCCGAACCCGCACCATGCGCAGGATATAACAACACATCATCGGGCAACGGCATAATTTTTTGATGTAGGCTTTCGTACAAAATTCCAGCGAGTTGTTCTTGGGTCATGTCTGCTGCTTTTTGTGCCAAGTCGGGGCGCCCAACATCACCTAGAAAAAGCGTATCTCCAGAAAATAAAGCGTGCTCTTTGCCGTGCTCGTCTAGCAGTAAGTAGCAGGTACTTTCCATTGTATGTCCTGGAGTATGGATGACCTTTAATGTTACTGCTCCAATAGTGAATTCTTGTCCGTCTTTGGCTATAATGGCATCAAATTTTGGATTGGCTTGTGGGCCAAAAACAATAGGTGCTCCAGTAGCTTTTGACAGGCTTACATGCCCGCTGACAAAATCTGCGTGAAAATGTGTTTCAAAAATATACTTAATAGACGCCTTATTTTTTTTTGCTTTTTCTACATAACTACTAATTTCTCGAAGTGGGTCAATGACAGCAGCCTCACCATCGCTTTCAATGTAATAGGCACCTTGAGCAAGACAGCCCGTATATATTTGTTCTAAAATCATCGCTTTTTTTTACAAAACTAAGGTTTTAATTTATTTGTTTGGGCGGCAATGTTTTCCGAATGCTCTGTTGCCTCCAACTCGCCCTTGAGGTAAGAAACGGCATCTGAGGTCTTTGAAAAAAAGCGGTTAACACCAATTTGTTCCATAAGCCCAGAACGTTGCATGGCATCGCGGGTAGGACCAATAGCACCCGCAACACTAAAGCCAATCCCTTTTAGCTTTAGCTGGTTAATGATATGATGCATCAATTCAATTGAAGAGCTGTCGAGATAACTTATACCTCTCGAAATCAAGACCACTTCTTGTAAGTTGGTTCCCTTTTTGGCAACTTCATACATCAAGACTTCATTAAAGTAGTCTTTATTGGCAAAAAATAGGGGTGCATCAAATCTAAAGAGTAATAAATGTTCATCTTGCTCAACGTCTTGACTAAATCGGTTTATGTTTTTGTAGTAATGGGTATTTTTTATTTTGCCTAACACGGCATAATGTGGCTTTACACTTCGAGCAACCCAAACGATTAATGATGCCAATATACCCAAAACCAACCCTTCGATGATTCCGACATAAAGCGTAATGATAAAGGTGCATAAAAAGACCAAAAACTCGGCGCGTGCTTGTTGCCAAAGCATTTTGGGGTACTGAAAACTAAGCAATTGAATTAATGAAAAAAGGACAATTGCCGACAGCGAAGCCATTGGAATATGCGTGAATAGGGGCGTAAGTACAAAAAGCGAAAAGCCAACCAGCAATGCACTAAAGAGTACTGCCCACCTTGAACGTGCACCACTTCCCATCAAAATGGATGAACGTGAGAAACTGGCACTCGCAACATAAGACTGAAAAAAAGCACCAACGATATTGGCAAGTCCTAAGGCACGTAGCTCTTTGTTGGGATTGCTCTCTGCAATGCTGGTTTTGCTTTCGGCAGCCTTAATGATGGTCATGGAGCTTAAAAATCCAAGAACGGCTAAAGCCGCAGCGAAAGCAAGCAGGTTGTTGACGATTGTATAATCGATAAAAGACCAATCAAATGCGGGCAAACCACGAGGAATGTGTCCAACTTCATCAACACCCACATCATACCATTGAAATATGCCTGTTGCTGCCGTAGCCAACACCACAACAATCAGTTCGATGGGTATTTTTGGTAAAAAACGTTTCCCCAAAAACAGCAATACCAAGGACCCTAAGCCAATCGATGATGTAATCAAAACCAGCGAAGATGATGCCTTAAACTGCGCTAATGGTTGCTTAAGTGTGTCAAGGCCTAAAAAAGGAGCGAGTTGACTTATTCCAATCAACAACACGGCTGCTGTGGTGAATCCACTAATTACGGGCTTGGATAAAAATTGAACGAGCACACCCAATTTCAACAACCCAAGAAGAAATTGAAATGCACCAACTAGGAGCGTAAGCATTATGGCAGCTTGGATATAAGCACCGAGATCGGGCAGCTTTAAGGACACCAAAAAAGCAGCCACAAGCATGGAATCCAATGCGGCAGGACCAACACTCAAAAAACGTGAACTACCAAATAGCCCATAAAGCAAAACAGGAACAAAGGCAGCGTATAAGCCGTGGTGTGCGGGCAAGCCTGCTAATGTAGCATAAGCCATGGCTTGTGGGATAACCACAACGCCTACGGTTAAGCCCGATTTTAGGTCAGCAAATGATGGTCTGCCTAGTTTTGATGTAAAGCTATTTTGTTGCCTCAAGAAACTTTTTTGATTAAGAAAAAACAAAAATACCACAATTTTTTAAGAGCTATTCATATCTGTTGAGTGGCCGTTTTTGTCACTCAAATATTCAATGTACTTCTTTCACAAATCTAAAATTCTTCTACTTTTGTCTCGAAAATCAGCCTATGTCCAAGAATTTAGTTATAGTCGAATCTCCTGCAAAAGCCAAAACAATTGAGAAATTTTTAGGCAACGAATTTAAGGTCGTTTCCAGCTATGGACACATTGCTGACTTGCCTGCAAAAGAGTTAGGCGTAGATGTGTCGGGCGATTTTAGTCCTAGCTATATTGTCAGTGATGACAAGAAAAAAGTAGTTCGTGAATTGAAGTCCTTAGCTAGTGCAGCAAAAACTGTTTGGCTTGCCAGTGATGAGGATCGAGAAGGAGAAGCGATTGCTTGGCACTTGAAAGAACAACTGGATTTAGACCTAAGCAACACCAAGCGTATTGTCTTTCATGAAATTACCAAAAATGCTATTCAACACGCTATTGCTCATCCGAGAAACATTAACCAAAACCTAGTCGATGCACAGCAAGCACGAAGGGTCTTGGACCGATTGGTTGGCTATGAACTCTCGCCTATCCTTTGGCGAAAAGTCAAAGGCGGGTTATCAGCAGGTAGGGTGCAATCGGTTTCGGTACGTATTATTGTAGAGCGCGAGCGTGAAATAGAGGCGTTTACTCCAGAGGCTTCGTTTAAGCTACAGGCTATATTTGTAACACCTGATGGGATGCAAGTAAAGGCGACTAGCACAACTGCCTTTGAGACTGCTGCGGAAGCACAAGCGTTTTTAACTAAAAACCTAGACACTGAATTTAATGTAACATCGCTGGAGCAAAAACCAGCAAAAAAGTCCCCAACAGCTCCTTTTACAACTTCTACCTTACAACAAGAAGCGGCGCGCAAGCTAGGCTTTTCTGTGAGCAGAACCATGTCCACAGCTCAACGCTTGTATGAATCGGGACTGATTACGTATATGCGTACGGACAGTGTAAACCTTTCCCAACAAGCACTTAAAGAAGCGCAAGAGGTGATCACAAAAAATTACGGTGCCCATTATGCGAAACAGCGTGTATTTAAAACAAAGAATAAATCTGCGCAAGAGGCGCATGAGGCGATTCGTCCCACCAGTTTGGGGCGCACTTCTGTTGACACAACCCGGGACGAACAACGTCTCTATCAACTAATATGGCAGCGCACCATAGCCTCGCAAATGAGCGATGCCAAGTTAGAGCGGACAGTAGTTCAAATCAATACTAAAAAACACGATGTTACCTTTACGGCGCGCGGCGAGGTAATTAAATTTGATGGTTTTTTAAAGGTTTATTTAGAAGGCAGCGACGATGAGGAGGAACTTTCGGATGGCTTGTTGCCAAAAATGGCCAAAGGAGATATGCTTCAAACCAAAAAAATCAGTGCAATCGAACGATTTACAAGGCCTCCAGCACGTTATACTGAGGCTTCTTTGGTTAAGCGATTGGAAGAATTGGGCATTGGGCGCCCCTCAACCTACGCACCAACCATTTCCACGATCATCAACCGAAAATACATTGAAAAGGGCACAGTAGAAGGTACTGAAAGAAAATACACCCAATTGACCTTGCAAAAAGGACAAATAAAGCAAGCCGTATTGTCTGAACGTGTAGGCTCCGAAAAAGGAAAGTTGGTGCCCACAGATGTTGGAAGGCTGGTTAATGATTTTTTGGTTACAAACTTCCCAAATGTTGTGGATTATCATTTTACAGCCAAAGTAGAGGAAGATTTTGATGCCATTGCTTTAGGCGAGGATGATTGGAAATCCATGATGAAAACTTTTTATAAAGATTTCCATCCTGTTGTTGAGGACGTTCGTAACAATGCCGAACGTGAAATTGGCGAACGTATTCTTGGTGTTGACCCAAAAACAGGAAGGCAGCTTAGCGTGCGTTTGGGCAAGTTTGGTGCGATGGCGCAAATAGGCACCGTTGACGACGAAGAAAAACCATTGTTTGCTAGTTTACAACCCGATCAGCAATTGGCAAAAATCACTTTTGAAGAGGCGTTGGACTTATTTAAACTGCCACTACATTTGGGGGAGTATGAAGGTGCGCTAGTGGAGGTAAATAATGGACGATTTGGCCCTTATGTTCGGCATGGAACATCCTTTATTTCCTTACCCAAAGGCAAAAATCCATTAGCGACAACTTTGGAAGATGCCATAGAACTGATTAAAGAAAAGCAACGTGCAGATGCACCCATTGCCATGTACGAAGAACTACCGGTCACCAAGGGTGTTGGTCGATTTGGTCCGTTTATCAAGTGGAATGGCTGGTTTATCAATGTGTCCAAAAAATATAACCACGATGCGCTTAGCGGAGCTAATATAGCCGAGCTCATCGAGGCAAAGAAGCAAAAAGAGGCCGAGCGAATTGTACACCATTGGGAAGAAGAAGGTGTGCGTATAGAAAAAGCGCGCTGGGGTCGTCATCACCTTATCAAGGGGAAACAAAAAGTGGAGCTGACCAAAGACGTGGACGTTTCTAAAATGACTTTAACGAAAGCCATGTCGTTGCTTGAACAGCAAAAACCGAAGAAGAAGCAAACTAAAAAGAAATAGGTTGGAAGTCGATTTTTTGCATCCCGTTAATGATAGATTATTAGCACATAATCTGTTGCTACCCGATCAAATTATAGGAAGCAACCTCCGCATTCATACCGCGCAAGATGGATTTCCCGAGCTTAAAGATGTTCGCATCGCCTTATTAACCGTAGATGATCGGGAAAAAGAAGAAAAGTCAATTCACTTTCGTTTTCGAAAACACTTTTATCAGCTTTTCTGTGGCAATTGGGATTTTATTTGTGCCGACCTCGGAGAATTGACCACAGGCGAACAGCCCGAAGACACCTATTTTGTACTTCAATCGTTGGTAAAAGAGCTGTATCAGCGAAATATTTTAACCATTATAATAGGCGGTACTCAGGACAATACACTTGGGATGTTTCGTGGGCTGAGCAAGATGAATACCCTAGTCAACATTACTTCTATAGATGCGCGTTTTGATTTTGGTTTGGCAGGAGAATTGGTTTCCGACGAGAGCTATATGTCCAAAATTATCACAGAAAAGCCCAACAACTTAAACCAATTTACAAATCTTGGTTATCAGAGCTATTATGTCTCTCAAGAAGAGCTTGATTTAATGCAAAAGTTATTTTTTGATGCCTATCGATTGGGCGACGTTTTGGCCCCTGAATTTGATGTGGAGCCTATTTTGCGTGATACCGATATCTTGTCTGTCGATTTATCGGCGATTAAAGCCAGCGAACTCAATGCTTCTAAAGCACAGCCCAACGGTTTTGATGGTGCTCAAATGTGTCGTTTGATGCGTTATGCTGGACTAAGCGATCGGCTAAGTGTGCTGGGATTGTTTCATGTGTCAGATACGTTTGTTGGCGATCAATTGTTGGCACAAATGGTTTGGTATGCCCTCGAAGGCTATTGCTACAGGGTAAATGAATATCCTTTTTCGGTACATGAGGCGTGTACCAAATTTGTCGTTCCTCTTGAAGAGGAGACGCTTATTTTTTATAAAAGTCAAAAAAGTCATCGCTGGTGGATTGAGGTGCCCAAAGCCAATAATTATAATAATAACATAGAAAAGACGTTATTACCTTGTGCTGAAAGCGACTATCGTGAGGCGCAAAAAGGCGACCTGCCAGCACGATGGTGGAAATCAGTTAAACGAAGTATGCATTAATTTCCATATTTTTGGAAATCGGTTTTGATGATGAACCATATTTTAATTAATATTTGAATGAGAAAGAAACTGTTGATTTTTCTTGTGATCACTTTAGTGATTGGCTGTGGGAAACAGAATCAAGGTGAGTTAGTTGGAACAAAACAAAAACCGTTTCACGAACAGAAACCTCATGGAATGACCTTGATTCCTGGCGGTTCTTTTATCATGGGATCTGCGGACGAAGATATACTTGCTGCTAAAGACAATGCCACGCGTACGGTTACCATATCCTCTTTTTGGATGGATGAGCAAGAAATTTCGAATTCAGAGTACAGGCAGTTTGTTGCGTGGGTTAAAGATTCTATTGTCAAAACCGAACTGACAAAACTTGCGCTTGAACTTTCTGGAGCTCAATTTCTTGATGACTTACCGAATGCAGACGAACTAAATGAACAAGTAGATGCTAAACCAATTTTAGAATATTTGCCTCTGGCGTATATTAAAGACACGAATGAAGATGCTGATAATCAAGAATATTTAGAGGAATTGAGTTTATACGCTAGCTCTTCAAGCGTTTCTCTTGGAGAAATTCCTTATTTTAGTACCAATGACGCACCAGATGATCAATTTCATTATCACTTACCCTTAAATGATACAGAGGTTGATTATGATTCAGATGAATTTAACGCCATAAAAGATAAGATTTATTTACCGGAGGACAGGTGGTTCACTGGTCAGCCAGCTATTGATGTCAACATATTGAAGTATCGTTTTTCAACGGTTGATATGAATCAAGCAGTAGCAAACCCAGATAGTGCCATAGCCAACTATACACACTACGAAGCACCTGTAATTTATCCAGATACTACAGTTTGGATCAAGGACTTCGAATACAGCTATAATGAGCCCATGCATAGTAGGTATTTTTGGCATCCTGCTTTTTCTGATTTCCCTGTAGTTGGTGTTAATTGGCATCAAGCAAGGGCATTTGCACATTGGCGTACAAAAATCAGAAATGATTATTTACGCAGCAGAAAAAAACGCAGTGCTACTACAGCTAATTTTAGGCTGCCTACGGAATCCGAATGGGAATATGCTGCTCGTGGTGGTTTA
>JAURDG010000143.1 GCA_030828025.1 Flavobacteriaceae bacterium
ATTTGAGCAATACATTCCGTATTCAGATTTGTTTTTGACGATTGCCGTTTTCTTATTCGCTATATCTACCATGATTTCATGGTCCTATTATGGCATTCAGTCGTGGAAATTTCTTTTTGGTAGAGGCAGAAGGGCAGATTTGACCTATAAATTTCTATTTTTAACCTTTATTGTAATTGGTGCTTCGGCAACAATGGATTCCATTTGGGCGTTTTCCGATGCTATGATTTTTGCTATGGTCTTCCCAAATATGATTGGGTTGTACTTCTTATTTCCTGTTGTTAAAAAAGAACTTAACCGATATCTTGATGCTATTCGTGCGAATAGGTAACCTATGATGTGAACGCCTCCAATTTTTCTCGTTTTCCTACCAAATCACAGCGTAAAGGAATCTTGTGGACTTTCGCCTTGTTTTTGGTGGCGCACCTTGTCGTTTATTTTTTGCCGTATGATAATAATAAGCATGAACAGGGTTTGGTTTTAGATGTTAGTACTCAGCAGCAATTGGATTCTATTTGGCTAAGTAGTCCAAAGCAAACTCGAGATACGATTTATCCATTTAACCCCAATTACATTACTGATTTTAAAGCCTATCAATTGGAAGTGCCTATAGCAGCAGTGGCACGCATCCGAACCTTTGTCAGTCAAGGGAATTACATCGACTCAGAAGCATTGTTCAGGCAAGTTACTCAGCTTTCCGACTCGCAAGTTCATCGGCTTAGACCATATTTGAAAATTCCCAAAAAATTAAAGCGTTCTGTTGATAAAAAGAAGAAACGAGTTAAAATAGAGCTCAATGCAGCAACACCTGCACAACTGACCAAAGTGTATGGAGTTGGCGAAGTTTTTGCCAATCGCATTGTTGCCCTTCGAAAAGCTTTGGGTGGTTTTTTAGTGCCTGATCAATTGGCAGACGTTTGGGGATTGCCTGTCGAAACCCAAGAACGTCTTTGGGATTTTTTTTCTCTTGATTCCGTTCCACAAATTGAAAAGCAAAACATCAATCAGCTGACTATTGATGAACTCTCGAAAATGCATTACATCACGCCTGCTTTGGCGAGTAGCCTTGTTGCTGTTAGAACCCAAAAGGGTACACTTTCGTCATGGCATGATTTGGCGCATATACAGCAGCTAGATTCCGTAAAAAAAGCTAGATTATCGTTATATTTGTCCTTTGAATAGTTATGAAAACAGAATTAAATACTGGTCCAATTTTTGATCTTGGAGAAACCCACTCCATGATTCAGGAATCTGCTCGGAATTTTGCCCAGCAGTACATCGCTCCCCACGTAATGGACTGGGATGAACGCCAGTTTTTCCCAAAAGGACTATTGCACCAAGCGGGCGATATGGGCTTTATGGGCGTTCTTGTTCCTGAAATATATGGTGGAGCTGGTTTAGGTTACTTTGAATATACCGCTATTATCGAAGAAATTTCTAAAGTTGATCCCTCCATTGGTCTTTCGGTAGCGGCGCACAATTCGCTGTGTACCAATCATATTTTGCAATTTGGAAACGAAGAACAAAAGCAACGTTGGCTACCCAAACTCGCTACGGGCGAATGGATCGGCGCATGGGGGCTTACCGAGCACAACACGGGTTCTGACGCTGGTGGCATGAACGCTACTGCTGTTCGTGATGGCGACGATTGGATTATTAATGGAACGAAAAATTTTATAACACACGGCAGCAGCGGAGATGTTGCTGTGGTGGTTGTTCGGACAGGCGAAAAGGGCGATAGCCACGGCATGTCTGCTTTTGTTGTAGAACGCGGAACTCCTGGATTTAGTGCTGGCAAAAAAGAAAACAAATTGGGTATGCGTGCCTCCGAAACAGCCGAACTTGTATTTGATCAATGCCGGGTGCCCAACGATAATTTGCTTGGAAATTTGGGTGATGGATTTATTCAATCCATGAAAATATTGGACGGCGGACGGATTTCGATTGCGGCACTTTCTCTTGGTATTGCACGTGGCGCATATAATGCAGCACTAAAATATTCTTCTGAACGTGTTCAGTTTGGCAAGCCCATTAATAAATTTCAAGGAATATCATTTAAGCTCGCCCAAATGGCTACTGATATTGAGGCTTCCGAATTGCTGATGCATAAGGCGTGTTATGAAAAAAATCTAGGTAGAAAAATGACCAAGATAAGTGCCATGTGTAAGTTATTTGCTTCGGAAACTTGCGTTCGGGTTGCCAATGAAGCGGTACAGATTTTTGGCGGGTATGGCTATTCAAAGGAGTTTCCCGTAGAAAAATTTTACCGCGATGCAAAGCTGTGTACCATTGGTGAAGGAACTTCCGAAATCCAAAAAGTAGTTATTGCTAAGCAAATTTTATAAAAAGGGTTGTCGGGTATTGGAAAATCCTGCTATATTTGCACCTTAATTATAAAGAAAGGAGGTTAGGTTCATGTTAATAATTCCAATTAAAGACGGCGAAAACATCGATAGAGCGTTAAAACGCTTCAAACGTAAGTTTGATAAAACAGGAACCATGCGCCAGCTTCGTGATCGGCAAACGTTCACCAAGCCATCTGTCTCTAGACGAGCGCAGATTCAAAAAGCGTCCTATATCCAACATCTTCGCGACCAAGAAGAAAATTAATTTCATACCTTGTCCTTATGGACAATGTTGAAGCTTTTTTTCGTTATTTAAGTGCAGAGAAAAATTATTCTCCACATACCATTCGTTCATACCGAAAGGATATTGAGGAATTTGCACTTCATTGTTCTAAGCTGTATCAGCTTAACAGCATCGATGATGTGCACTATGCCATGATCCGAGATTTTGTGGTGTTTTTAGCCAAGAAAGGCATCACCACGAGAAGCATCAATCGAAAATGTTCTGCGCTCAATACATATTATACATATTTGTGTGCCATTGGTGAGCGTAAAGCAAATCCGTTAGCACAACACAAATCATTAAAGGCGACCAAGTCGTTTATTGTTCCCTTTTCAACGGATGAAGTTGCTCATGTGTTGCGCCAAATCGATAGGTCAAGTTTTGGTGGATTGCGTGATGCGACCATCATCGAATTGTTGTATGCTACAGGAATGCGTCAAGCAGAACTTATTGGTCTCAAAACATCAAGTATCGATTGGGCACAACGCCAACTGCGTGTTTTAGGAAAACGAAACAAAGAACGTATCATTCCGATGTTACCTAGTTTGATTAAACTTCTGGAGGACTATATGGTACAACGCAATACAATTAATACTGCACAAGAGCACCACTATCTTTTGGTTACCGATAAAGGAAAAAAAATATATCCATCATTTGTTTATAAAAGAATAAACACCTATTTTAGAAGTGTGTCTAGTAAGATACATGCCTCACCGCATGTGTTGCGGCATAGTTTTGCCACACACATGTTGGATGCAGGTGCTGACATCAACGTGGTTAAAGAAATTCTTGGCCACGAAAGCTTGGCTGCCACACAAGAGTACACCAAAGTACAGCTGCCTAAAGTAAAAGATGCGTACCGTGCTGCGCATCCTAGAGCAAAGAAATAGGTGTTCCCAGCCAAGTTGGCTTTTTGACTATATTTTTTTAAAACATTTCTCTTATGCGATTTACGATCCATGCCATCAATTTTTCCCCTAAATCAACACTCAAAAAATTTATTGCCAAACGCATTGATAAATTCCAGCATTACTACGGCAAAATAGTAGCGGCTGACTTATACTTAAAGCATGAAAAATCGGCGCACGAGCGCGCCAAAAAAGTAGAAATAAAGGTCAGTATTCCTGGCGATACACTCATGGTCAAAAAAGAAAGCAGCACCTTTGAAGAGGCTATTGATGCCGCTTCTAGAACTGTTGAGCGCTTGCTTAAACGAAGAAAAGAGAAGCAATTTCGCACCTTTCAAAATGGGGTTTAATTTTTTTGAAGCCAAATAAATTAATTGTTACATTTGCATCCGCTTCCCGCAGGGTAGCAGAGGCCGATGTAGCTCAGCTGGCTAGAGCAGCTGATTTGTAATCAGCAGGTCGTGGGTTCG
>JAURDG010000014.1 GCA_030828025.1 Flavobacteriaceae bacterium
ATGAGCATGGAAGAACTGCAACATTTTGGTGGTATGCAAGGTGCTTTGGAGCATCATACATCTACAACGGTGGTCTTCTACGAAGGGATAGGCAAGGAGCCGCTTAAAGAATATTTAACCGATGTGGTGTCGCATGAGTTTTTCCATACACTTACGCCACTCAACGTGCATTCGGAACAGATTCATTACTTCAATTACAATGAAGGCGTTATGTCGCAACATTTGTGGATGTACGAAGGCACAACGGAATATTTTGCTAATCTATTTCAGGTGCAGCAAGATCTTATTGATGCGGAAAATTTCTACAACCGCATGACAGAAAAAATCAACCTTGCCAAACGATTTGACGACACATTATCATTTACTGAAATGAGCAGTAATATTGTGGATGAGCCCTATCAATCCAACTATCAAAATGTGTATTACAAAGGGGCTTTAATCAATATGTGTTTGGACATCATCATCCGGGAGCAGAGTGTTGGCCAACGTGGTATTTTGGACGTCATGCAAGCATTGGCAACAAAATACGGCGTGGATAGGCCTTTTACCGATAAGGAACTATTTGATGAAATTACCGCCATGACCTATCCAGAAGTTGGTGACTTTTTTGATACCTATGTAGCGGGCAAAACACCTATTCCGTACAACGACTTCTTACAAAAGGTAGGCTTAGGGCTTACGGAGAAAGACATGACACTACCGAGCATCCTAATGGTGAATAGCAGCACGCCTTTTATTAGCGGCAATACGAATGAGGATGGAACAGATGAATTGGTCGTTTCTGGGCTCAACAATAGGCTAGAGGCACTTGGATTTCAAGAAGGCGATGTGCTGCGTGTGTTTAATGGCACGGAGCTGCCCGAACTTACTGCAGAAACTGCGGGGATGGTCAATCAGTTGTTTGGCAGCTCTTTTGAGTGGACTGCCGATACTGAGGTTTCGTTTGAAGTAGATCGTGATGGAGCACGAGTCAAACTTAGCGGTACAGCGGGCGAGGCAGTAGTTCCTGCCAAGGGCATACAACCATTGGAAACGGCGACGGAAGCACAAAAAGCGATTCGTACGGCTTGGTTACACAGCAGCTAATTTATGAGGTTATCGCGCGACATCTTTCGTTTTTTTACGCAACTGGAGCAAAACAACCACCGCGAGTGGTTTGAGGCGAATAAACTTCAATTTAAAGCCCTAGAAACTTCTGTAAAGCAGTTTGGCGAAGCACTAAAAGACCAACTCAATGCGCACGATAGCATCGACCGGTTTAAGCTGTTTCGTATTTACCGTGATGTGCGCTTTTCCAAAGACAAAACACCCTATAAAACGCATTTTGGTCTGACCTGGCACCGCACCAAACCCGAACTGCGTGGCGGCTATTACCTACACCTAAAACCCAATGATATTTTCTTGGCTTGTGGCTTTTGGGATCCCAATCCTGCGGACCTCAAACGCATCCGCCAAGAATTGGACGTTGACGGCGATGAATACCAAAAGCTAATCAACACGCCCGATTTTAAACGCATTTGGGGCGAGCTACAAGGCGATGCCGTAAAAACCGCACCCAAAGGCTACGCCAAAGATCATCCGCACATAGATTTGCTGCGCCAAAAGCAGCATTTGTTTATGGTGCGTTATTCAGAAGCACAAGCTACCGCCCCCGACTTTTTAGACCGCCTAAACGCAGCCCTACAAGCCGTACGCCCCTTTGTGGATTATATGAGCGATGTGCTCACCACCAATGCGGATGGGGAAAGTCTGCTCTAAGAAATATTTTACCCTTGATTTGCGGTGGAAATTTTCCACCGCAAAAGCCATAAGCTATGTAAGATTCAAATAAATTTGATAAGTCCCAAATCTTAAGATAAGCCCTTCATGGGCTACGTAGTTTTATAAAGAATTGGGGTAGATTAGCTTAAGAAAAACCCACCCATCCGCCTAATGGCGAACGGGTGGGTTTTGATAGGGGTTATTTTGATTTTCCTATGGTTAGGCCTACCACGCCACCCATGATGGCGGTAGAGATCATTCCAATTATCGTCTCTGTAGCCACATGCTCTACGTCTAGCATTCCATCTGATGAAGCCATATAAAAGCTCATGCTCAGGCTATACAAAAGCCCCATAAGAAGCCCTACCACAGCGCCTGTTTTAAAGGTACTGACAGCAGCCCAATGGGAATAGACAATAGAAAATATGAGCACATAGAACAGTGATCCTAAAAAGATAAATAGCATGGATTGCTCTTCACTTGCTGGATATAAATCTGGAAAAAGCATACCGTAAAACAACCATCCGAGTAAAAAATACACGATGGTTCCTGTAATGGTCGAAAATATTAATGATTTTGTATTCATGATATTGAGAATTTAATACTCAAATATAAGAAACAATTACAATATAAATAATAAAATAGGCAAATGACTAAGTATTATTTAAATATAAACGCTAAATATTGAATTATTTATAAATATGGTTATTAAACGTCTGTTGCATTAGACGTTAAAAGTTTCAATATTGCTCTAACAAATACTTAATGAGGTCTGTGGTGGTTACGATGCCCACGAGTTTATTTTCATCATCCACGACCGGTAAGGCATGGAACGTAGATGCCAGAAAAATTTCAGCCACTTCCTTAATGGTGGCGTTTTCGGAAATACATTTGGGATTGCGTACCATGATTTGCTCCAAGCTAAACAAGGAGTACACAGAAGTATCCACAGAAAAATCATTAGGGTCATAGCTATCCACAAAGCTGATGCGTGCCAAATCGGTCATGCTTAGTATGCCGACAATTTTTTCCCCAGAGACTACGGGCAGGTGGCGTACGTGGTGTTGTTTAAAGAGTTTTTCGGCTTCGCTTAAGCCGTCATTGAGGTGAAGTACTAGTGGCTCAGTAGCCATGATGTGCCGAACAGATTCGCGTTTTTTCATAGTAATAAGATTTAGTTAGCACTAATATATGCAATTTTTCTCTATATTTAAGCGACCAAATCTGATACTTATTTCTTCACAATACACCTGCTTTTTTCATTGATGTGACATTTACTTTATTGCTGACCAAACAGTTACTTTTGGTATCGGGTGTTAATGTGTGTGTTCAGTTTCGCTCTTCTGCATTTCTGCCATTAAATAATAAGCACCACGCTGCGCAACTAACACGTTAGCATCAATGGTTTCCTTAAAATCGAAAGCAACAAAACCATTACTTTTATATTTTACCATGACTTCTTTGGGTATAAATTCCCAAGTACTGTCATTTTCTTTTTTAGCAGCAAAGATATAATAGGTGTTCCCTTCTTGAAATATGGCGTCTTCTGGTAACGCTTGTTCTAGATTAGTCTCGGTAATTATCTGCGCATTAATATACATGCCTGGAATTAAATTTTTGTCTTTATTCTCTATTTCTGCATGAACGTGTAAGGCTTTTGGACCATCTTCAAAAGATTTTCCAACAGAATAAATTTTGGCTGTCATTTCCTTATTTCCTAACGCTTCAACCATAAATTTGACCAACTGACCATTTTTTACTGCGCTGATGTCTTTTTCGAACACCATCAAATCAGCATGAATATGTTCGGTATTTACAATTTCGAAGAGTGGTTTTTGCGGTTGTACATACTGTCCAGTTTTTATATCAACTTTTTCTATAAAACCATCTATTGAACTTCTAATTGGTGCTACTTGAGCAATATTCCCTGTACGTACATTTTTGGGTGATAATCCCAATAGACGTAATTGACTTTCATGCCCTTTCGCTAAACCTTTTGCGTTTAAAAACTTTGATTTTGCTAGCTGATAATCTCGTCCAGAGCCCACATTGGCATCATATAATTTCTTTTGTCTATTGTACTCTTGTTCTAAAAATTGTAAGGAGTTAAAGGTTTGCAGATAATCCGTTTGCAAACGAATAAAATCTGGATGGCTCACATAAGCTAATACCTGTCCTTTTTTTACCTTATCACCTTCAATAACTTGAATGCTATTAATATTTGCGCCCAAAGTTGTCGTCACTACCGCTTCATTTTGTGGTGGTACGCCTAAGTATCCATTCACTTGAATAAAACCATTCATGTTTCTTTTGGTAAGCGTGCCTATTTTAATATCTAAACTGTTAAGCTGCTTATTTGTTAGGGTGAGTTCCTTTCCATGTTCTTCTTCAGTTTCTGCAATTGTAGAAGTTTCAATATGATTTCCGTGCTCATCGTGTTGATGTGCTGTTTTAGGGGTGTTTTTTTTGCAAGCCATACATGACATTAATGCTAAAAATAGAACTGTAGTATATAAATTAAGATGTTTCATTTTTTTAAGATTTTGAGGTTAAGAAATACACTAATTGAATTGTACTGTTTAAATAAGCATGAAGCATTTGCCAAGTGTCAATTTCTAATTGAATGGCAGCTTTGGTGGTTTGCAAAAAAGCAACATAATCCATTGCTCCTTCTTTGTATGACAAAATAGCTCCATTGCGTTGTTCAATAGCTAAGGGCAAGGCATCATGCTTATAATAACGCCAATTTTTTTGGAGTTGATTGTGTTGGAGTAACAAATTGTTGTATGTATTTTCAAATTCAATTTGGTTCACTTTATTTTCTTGTTCCACAATATTTATTTTCATTTTTGAAGCTTTTGCTGCTCCTTTTGTTTTATTAAATATTAAAGGAATTTCTACACCAACTTGATACCCATTAAAACCAGCTTGATTGCCAATTTTTTGGAATCTGTATTGCGCTGATAATTTTGGCAAAAACTGTGCGTTTGCTACTTTGTATTTAGCTTTTGTAACCGCTTCTCGGTTTTTCCAATAACTAAAAATAGGGTGCTTTTTTAGATCCTTATTAGAAATTAGAAATGCTTTTTCTATGTTGTCCAGATTTAATGACGCCACATCATACAGATCATCAGATTGCAAATATTGATTCAATACGTGTAATGCCATTTGATAGTTTGTATATGCTCGTTCCTTTTGCAGACTAATAAGTTTGCCTTGATTTGCCATAGCATTATATTCTAACTTAGAAATGGCTTTAGTTTCATAGCGTAAATCAATTGCTTTATTTAAACCCGAAAAAACAGAGTCTATTTTGGCATAGGCTTGATAAATTCGTCTTTTGGTATAGGCCTTGCTCCAAGCCATTTGTACCTTACGCTTTATTTCTAGGATACTTAATTCAACTTGTGTTTCTGCTAATTTGATATTTTCATTAGCAAGCTTGTTTTTTGAACTGACACTGAATACGTCAATATTATTTTGACCAAAACCAATCGTTGTATAGATTTCTTCTGTGTTATTGTTTCCAATCTCATCAGCAGATGTAAAAATCTGCGTGGTTCCAAAATCCCAAGCAGTTGTTTTCAGGGCTTTCTCTTTTTCAACATTAAATTGAGCAATCTTTAATGTAGGATAATTTTTTGTTGCGATTTCAACGGCTTCGTCTATTGTTATTTGCTTTTGCTGTGCTTGTGCTATTCCAGAGCAAAACAAAAGCAAAACAGTAGTGATAACCGTCCGAGGTATTTTAATGTTCATTTTTTTGTTTTCTTGATTTTCAATTCATTTATATAAAATAGGAATCACAAATAGTGTTAAGAGGGTAGAGGTTAGTAGTCCGCCAATAACTACCGTAGCTAGTGGTTGTTGCACTTCGGCACCAGAAGAGACAGAAAGTGCCATTGGTAAAAAACCAAGCATGTCTGTTAATGCGGTAAGCAATATGGGGCGAATTCGTCTTCGCGTTCCCATTCTTATGCGTTCGTTTACATCATCAATGCCTTCTTCTTTTAATTCGTTAAATCCGCTAATGAGTACCAATCCGTTAAGCACAGCTACGCCAAATAACACGATAAAGCCAACGCCTGCCGAAATACTCAACGGCATATCACGTAACCATAATGAGAAAATCCCACCAATAGTAGCCAAAGGAATGGCCATATAAATCATGAGTGTTTGCTTGCTTGATTTTAACGCAAAAAAGATGAGTATAAAAATAAGTCCCAAAGAAATAGGTACGACTGTTTTTAGCTTGCGGGTAGCACGCTCTAAATTCTCAAAAGCACCACCATATCTAATGTAATAACCTGCTGGTAGTGTTACTTCAGCATCAATTTTTTGTCGAATTTCTTCGACCAAAGATTTTATATCACGTCCTCGAACATTAATCCCTACATAAATTCTCCTGTTGGTATTATCACGACTAATTTGCATTGGCCCAGCTTTGTAGCTTATATCTGCTACTTCCTTTAAAGGAATTTGAGTGCCATTAGGCAAGGTTACAAAAAGGTTTTTGACATTATTTAAGTCTTGGCGTAGCTCTTCTTTTAATCGTACCACTAAATCGAAACGCCTTTCGCCTTCAAAAATAGTTCCAGCAACACCACCTGCAAAAGCTGTTTGAATGAGATTATTTAACTCACTTATTTGTAAACCATATTGCGCTAATTTATTTCGGTCATACATGATGGTAATTTGAGGTTGACCAGAAGTGGCTTCTACTTTCATATCTGCAACACCTTCAACAGTAGCAATGATTTTACCCATTTCTTCAGCTTTTTGCGCCAACATATTTAGATCATCACCATATAGCTTTACGGCAATATCTTCTCGAACGCCAGTAATTAGCTCATTAAATCGCATTTCTATAGGTTGTGTAAACTCGTAATTTACACCAGGAATTTGCTCTACCTTTTCTTTAATTTTATCAATAAGTTCTTCTTTAGAAGAAGCACTTGTCCATTCAGAAATAGGTTTTAAAATCACAAACACATCGGCAATATCCATGGACATTGGATCTGTAGGCACATCTGCAACACCGATTCTACTAATAACATCGTTTACTTCAGGAAAGTTGTCTTTTACTATTTTTTCAATTTTTGTGGTCGTAGCAATCGTTTCAGAAAGTGAGCTTCCTGGCTTTAAAATGGCATGAAACGCCAAATCGCCTTCATCTAATTGGGGAATGAATTCGCCACCCATTTTAGAAAAAACATACCCCGAAATTCCTAATAATGCTAGTGCAGAAAGTAGAATTAGTTTCCCTTTTTTTAAGGCTATTCTTAAACTGTTCTCGTATTTGTTTTCTAACCAATGTACACTCTTATCTCCCCAATATTTCTTTTTAGTTTTTGGTGCTTTTAGAAAGAAAGCTGTCGCCATAGGCACATAAGTTAAGCATAACACCATAGCGCCAATCATGGCAAAACTGAAGGTTAATGCCATTGGAGTAAACATTTTTCCCTCAATACCCTCTAAGGCCAAAATTGGCAAGAACACGATGAGGATGATAAATTGCCCAAAAAAAGCAGTATTCATCATTCTTGAAGATGCTTTATACGTCAATTTGTCTTTCTCCGTTGACGAAACGCTTCCTGTTTTTTGAATGTGTCGGGAAATGAGAAAAACTGTACTTTCTACAATAATTACTGCACCATCTACAATGATTCCGAAATCAATAGCACCTAAACTCATTAGGTTTGCCCAAACATCAAATACATTCATCAGAATAAATGCAAATAATAATGATAATGGAATAGAAGACGCAACAATTAATCCGCCTCTCCAATTTCCAAGAAAAAACACCAAAATAAAAATGACAATTAGCGCGCCTTCTAATAGGTTGTTTTTTACTGTAGATGTAGTATTGGCTATTAATTTACTTCTATCCAAAAAAGGTTTTACAGTTATGCCCTCTGGTAACGACTTTTGAATTTCATCCATACGTGCTTTAACACTTTTTATAACAGCATCAGTACTTGCTCCTTTTAGCATTAAAATCATACCTCCAACAGCTTCTCCTTCTCCATTTTTGGTTAAAGCACCATAGCGAGTTGCATGACCAAATTGAACAGTTCCAATATCTTTAATTGTAATGGGTATGCCACCTTTATTTGCGACAACAATGTTTTTTATATCGTCAAGGGTTCGAGCCAATCCTTCACCTCGAATAAAATTAGCTTGATGATTCTTTTCAATATAAGCCCCTCCAGTATTTGCATTATTATTTTCTAAAGCTTGATAGACATCACGAATAGCTAAGCCAATAGCGTTTAACTCATGTGGGTCTATGGTAACTTCATATTGTTTTGCATTTCCGCCAAAGGCATTGACTTCTACAACACCAGAAACCATGGCCATTTGCCTTCGAATAATCCAATCTTGAATACTACGCAATTCTGTAGCATCGTAGTTACTTTTATATTCTGGTGCGACTTCTAACGTATATTGATAAATTTCTCCAAGCCCAGTAGAAATGGGACCCATCATAGGTGTTCCAAAACCTTCGGGAATACTTGCCTTTATTTGGCTCAACTTTTCGGACACCAGTTGCCTTGGCAAATAGGTGTCCAAATCATCACTAAAAACGACAGTAACAACAGATAAACCAAAACGAGAAATGGATCGAATTTCGGTTACATCTGGTAAATTAGCAATCGCAACTTCAACAGGATAGGTAATAAATTGCTCAACATCTTCTGTACCCAAATTTGGTGCTTGGGTAATTATTTGTACTTGATTGTTTGTAATATCTGGAACAGCATCTACAGGAACTTGTTTGAGGCTGTAAATTCCGCCTACAATTAATGCAAGTGTAAACAAAGCAATAACAAATTTGTTATTGATTGAAAACTCAATAAGTTTATTAATCATGTAATTTTATATTTAATTCAATAATAATTTATGCCTTTAACAAAAGACTAAAAGGGATATAATTATCCCACTGAAAATTGAATTAAACTTTTGGTGGTTGAAAAACAGAGGCTAAAAAATTAGTCCCCTGATTGCCTTTGTAAAAAGGAAAATGCCTGTTTTCTTGCGGTATATTTTTTAGAGAATAATCATTATTTGAAGCTAAAAAAAGAGTTAAAACGCTTATATCAACACAATGATGATGGTGTTCAGAGTTTTTTTCATCATCACTTTCATGTTGATGATGCTCTAATTGGTGGTTGTTAGTAAAGTTGTTCGAGGTAACTATTTCATGTAAATCAATATTATCAAAAGCAATTACATCAACATGTATTCTTACCTGAGCTGTAAGAACCAAACATGATAAGATAGCTACAATGATTTTCATAACACAAATACAAAAAGAAAATTGAGGTTAAGGGTTTTCATAGTAATAAGACTTAGGTAAAGCTAATATATGCATTTTTTTCTATATTCAAGAAACCAAATCTTGTGCTTATGTCTTCACAATACACCTATACATACCTTTTTTTTATCGGCGTGCTTTGTCGATTCCAAAGTATAAGTTTTTGTGGCAAACCGGCCATTGACCAAAAAATATCATCCTTAGGCTATGTACTAAAGCTTTGTCAGAAGAGGACGAAATGCATTAAAAAAATCTTAATGGACGCTGAAGTATGGGTGATTTTTGGTATAAAAATCAAACAGCCGTAGAAAGGTCTTGAGGAACCAAAACTTGCACATGATCTTGCAGTCGATTAATGACCAATTGCATCATTCGTTTGTTTAATTTAGCTGAATTTTGAATATAGGCTGCATATTCTTCCAAGGTAAATTGACCAATAAGCATGTCTTTTAGCGAGTTTCGAAACTTCTGGTCCTTGTAAATCGCCGTTTCAATATACTGCAAACGTTTTTCTATAGATAATTCAAAAAATACACCTTTGTGCTTGTGGGCATAATTGATAAAAGCCGCTAGTAATAATGAATGCTGCAACTTTAAAACAGGACGAATAGTGGCGTTTTGAAAACGTTCTTCAGCAGACATAGTAACAAAAGTTTGACACTTATTTATTTTGGGGCGTATGCGGAGGATATCATTATGTCGGTCATTCATAACTATAACTAAATTGTTTATTTAAATTTACATTAGTTTGTTACTGTAGATGTTAGTACGCTTAAATTATTATTAAATGTGTTTTTAACAATGATGTCACTATTGAATGATAATTTATGTTATGTAAAATTATGGCGATTCTATCAAAAGCATATACATTAGCTTTATAAATAATAATTACAATGCTTATAGGTGTCCCAAAAGAATGTAAAAACAATGAATATCGTGTTGGGCTTATGCCCCAACAAGTAGCCATATTGTCGAAAAAGCATACCGTATGTGTGCAAAAAGATGCCGGAATTGGTTCTGGATTTACTAATGAAGACTACTCAAAAGCTGGAGCTAAGATTTTAGACCAGATGTCGGAAATTTATGCAACAGCAGATCTTATTGTCAAGGTCAAAGAACCACTCCCTGAAGAATATCCCTTGATTCGGCCCGAGCAAATTGTGTTTACTTATTTTCATTTTGCCTCTTCATTAGCCTTAACCAAAGCCATGCAACAACGTGGCGCATGTTGCATGGCCTACGAAACCATTGAAGACGACAACGGACAGCTACCCTTGCTTACGCCTATGTCGGCCGTTGCTGGAAGACTTGCTGGGCAGCAAGCCGCCAAGTATTTAGAAATGCCTCAAGGAGGTCCCGGAATACTCATTGGCGGTGTGGATGGTGTTGCTCCTGCAAAAGTGCTCGTGCTGGGTGGCGGTATCGTGGGAACCCAAGCTGCCGATGTCTTGGTCGGTATGGGTGCTGATGTCTATATTTTTGACATCAACTCCAACCGATTAGCCGAGTTATCTATTTATTTTAATGGAAAAATAACAACTGTAGAATCTACTGCTGCAAACCTGCAAAAGCACTTGCCACATGCAGATGCTGTTATTGGTGCAGTACTTGTCAAAGGTGCAAAAGCACCCAAGCTCATTACCAGAGCAATGCTGCAACACCTCAAACCAAAATCGGTACTTGTCGATGTGGCAGTTGACCAAGGTGGTTGCTTTGAAACCACCAAGCCTACCACGCATCAGTCACCAACATACGAAGTTGATGGCATACTGCATTACGCTGTGGCCAATATGCCTGGTGCCGTACCCCAAACATCTACAAAAGCACTAACAAACGCTACTTTTGACTATGTGGTGCAGTTGGCTGAGACACCTTTAGCAAAGCTGCCACCCCTTTTTCTTAAGGGAATCAATATCTATAAAGGGGAAATTACCAATCGGGAAGTCGCCAGCGCCTTTGACTTAGCCTATACACCACTTGAAAACTTATTAATCTAATGCTTATCTTGGTGCCATGAATCAAATTCCTTCTTTACAGCTTCTTGATTTTACCTCGAGCAATCAAGAACAACGACAAAAGTTTGTCGCTGATTTGGGCAAAGCCTATGAAGAGATTGGTTTTGTCGCCCTTAAAGGTCATTTTTTAAGTCCTGAGTTGGTGGAGTCTCTTTATGCGCAAATCCGGGCTTTTTTTGCCTTGCCTGATGATGTGAAGGCACAATACGAAATTCCTGGTCTTGCCGGACAGCGCGGATATACCGCCTTCGGTAAAGAACACGCCAAAGGACGCAAAACAGGCGACTTAAAGGAGTTTTGGCATTTTGGTCAATACGAGAAACCCGAAAACGGTGAAGTTTATCCTGATAATGTTGAAGTCAAAGAAATACCTACCTTTAATTCGATAGGCAAAGAAACCTATAAAGCACTTGAAAAAACAGGGGTTTATGTACTTCGTGCACTTGCCATTCATTTGGGTCTAGATGAAAATTATTTTGACCCATTTGTTAAAGGCGGTAATAGTATTTTACGCCCGATTCACTACCCGCCCATTACCGAAGAACCGAAAGAAGCTGTCCGTGCTGCAGCTCATGGCGACATCAACCTGATTACCCTATTGATGGGTGCGCAAGGACGAGGATTGCAAGTACAAAATCACAACGGCGAATGGCTAGACGCCATAGCAGCGGATGACGAGCTTGTCATCAACGTTGGGGACATGCTTTCACGTCATACCAATAATAAGCTTAAATCCACTATACACCGAGTGGTGAACCCACCAAAAGAATTATGGGGTACTTCTCGTTATTCCATTCCGTTTTTTATGCATCCTGTTTCCTCTATGAAACTCGATGTGCTCCCCCATTGTGTAGATGCAGCACATCCAAAATTATACGACGACATCACCGCTGGTGAATTTTTGGAAGAACGCTTACGCGAACTGGGATTAAGAAAATAGCATGGCCAAGCTTAACAGCCTTTCTGACCTAAAAGACCTATTCCCCGAAGCAGAAGGTGCTTATCAACCCCCTACAACAACCAAGGTTCAGCACCTAGAAGCGCATTTTAGCAACAAAGGGCGTGGTGGAAAAACAGTTACCATCATTAAGGGCTTTGACGGCCCGGATGCAGCACTTAAAGAATTGGCAAAATCACTAAAATCAATTTGTGGCGTAGGCGGTACAGTCAAAAATGGTGAAATCATCATTCAAGGAAACTTCCGTGATAAAATCATGGATTATCTACGTCAAGAAGGGCATCAAGTCAAACGTGTAGGCGGATGAAATCTTCTGAACTCATCCTCAATTCTGATGGCTCACTATATCATTTGGGGCTAAAACCTGGCGATTGTGCACCGCTGATTCTTACGGTTGGTGATCCCGATCGTGTTGCTTCGGTAAGCCGCCACTTTGACTCGGTTAGATTTACACATCAAACTAGAGAAATACACACCCAAACAGGTACTTTGTCTGGTAAAGAAATTACCGTGATTTCTACAGGTATGGGCACAGATAATATTGACATTGTCTTTAACGAATTGGATGCGTTGTTTAATCTGGATTTATCATCTGGAAGCCCCTTGCCTACCCATACTCCACTTACCTTCATTAGGCTAGGTACTTCAGGTGCTATACAAGCAGATATTCCACTAAATAGCACCATTGCTGCCAATACAGCCATCGGGTTCGACAATTTATTGCATTATTATCCCCTGCCTGTGCATCCAATGGCCGTTGCCCTTCATCAATATCTGTCGTTAGCAGCATCGTTTAGCCATCCATATGCCGCAGACGCAGACAGCTCGCTCCTATCCGCCTGTTCGGATTTAGGTTTTCACAAAGGTGTAATTGCTACAAATTCGGGTTTTTATGGTCCGCAACTAAGGCAATTGAGGCTTTCGCTCAAAAAGCCATACACCATAAAGCAACTCCAAGAGTTTGTGTATCATAACCAATCGATTACGCATTTTGATATGGAATCTTCGGGCATTTATGGATTAAGTCACTTGATGGGACATCGCGCCATTTCAATTAGTGCCATTTTAGCCAACAGAGCACTCGGCAGTTTTTCCGCTAAACCACATGTAGCAGTAGAAGAAATGATTACCAAAACACTTGAAGGCATTGCCGCTGGCAAATTTGACTAAGTCAAGTGATTTTTTTTCCTAAATTTATGGCTGTCTCAAATCCATCAACATGAAAATAAAACTTGCTTACCTACTCATTTCCTTTTTCCTTACTGGATGTTCCAACAATGATGACGACATCAAAACCAAAACAAAGACAGAGGAAACTTCCGCCACATACGAAGTCCGCTTTGCGTTTGACTGGAACAAAACCGATTTTCCCACAGATTATCCAAATGGTACGCATTTCTCGCCATTGGTGGGTTGGGTACACCAAGCCAACAACGATTATTTTGCTACCGGTAAAATGGCCTCAAGTGGCATTGAGCAAATGGCTGAAGAAGGTATAACAACTACCCTAGTCAACGAATTGCAGGCATTGATTGATACTGGTTTAGGGCTTAAGACATATACTGGAAACGGGTTGAACGCTGGTGTTGGAACGATTACCCTTGAACTAACCGTAACCAAAGACTTTCCCGCCCTAACATTAGCAACCATGGTCGCCCCTAGCCCTGATTGGTATGTGGCGTGTGTTGCTGAAAACCTTTTAACCGAAGATGGCTTTGTTTCCGAGCGCAGCATTACAGGAATTGTTTACGATGCTGGAACAGATAACGGAACTACCTTTACTTCGCCTAATAGCGACACCAACCCAAAAGCAGCTATAGCAGAAATTACCCAGCCGCCACTTGGCGATGGCACAAAAGTAAAAGCGTCGTTCTGTAGCATAACGTTTAAGAAGAAGTAGCTACCAACCTATCAGGCTTTTTCCCTGCTGTTTCAAATAGGAAATGGCTTGGATAACAAGCCTCATCCCAAACAACA
>JAURDG010000127.1 GCA_030828025.1 Flavobacteriaceae bacterium
CTCATGCATTGCATGGCAAAGGCATAAAACACCATAAGCGACAAGCCCGAGGCAAGAGTAAACACGGGACTTCCATCGGTAAATTTTTCGGCTGCCATGCGGTTTTTTATCGTTTCTTCTTCGGCATCGCCTACATTGTAAATGGTAGCTAAGGTGCCGACAAATACCTCGCGAGCAGCAAATGAACTTACAATAGCAATGCCAATTTTCCAGTCATAACCTAAAGGTCGAATCACAGGTTCAATACCTTTTCCAATTATGCCCAAATAGGAATGCTCTAACCTGTAAGCGTTAAGTGTTTGTTCAAAGGCAGGATCTGAAACGGCAACGGTTTTTGTTACTTCTTCATGCGCTTGTTGGAAAGTTCCCCCTGGTCCGTTAGATGCCAATACCCACAAAAGAATGGAAATGGCCAAAATCACTTTTCCCGCCTCCAACACAAAGGATTTGGTTTTTTCAATAATGGTAAAAACAACATTTTTGAGCATTGGAACACGATAGTTGGGCATCTCCACAACAAAATACGATGGGTTTTTTTGTGGCATGATTTTGTGCAACATAAAAGCCGCTAACAACGCCATAACAAACCCAAGAAGGTAAAAAATCATCAATACCAAGCCTTGTGCATTCGCCCCTAAAAAGCGTTCATTTGGAATGATAAGCCCGATAAGAATCAGGTAAACAGGCAATCTGGCCGAGCAAGTGGTAAACGGCGTGACCAATATGGTGATTAATCGCTCTTTCCAGTTTTCAATATTTCGTGTAGCCATGATGGCTGGGATGGCACAGGCAGTACCCGAGATGAGCGGAATTACGCTTTTGCCACTTAGCCCAAACCGCCGCATCAATCGATCCATGATGAAGACCACCCGACTCATATAGCCCGTCTCTTCTAGGATTGAAATAAATAAAAATAACATGGCAATTTGCGGCACAAAAATTACAATGCCTCCAAGACCAGGAATGATGCCTTCTGCGACGAGGTTGGGTGCCATCCAAGCAGGAATATTTGTTTTTGCCCAATCACTAAGTTGCGCAAATTGCGCATCGATAAAATCCATGGGAATACTGCTCCAGTCGTACAATGCCTGAAAGATCGAAAACAACACAGCAAAGAAAACGACAAAGCCCCAGACCTTGTGTGTCAGGATGCGATCTAGCCGACCGCGAAAGTCGGTTGCTTGCTGCACGTCTTTGATGTAGCACTCTTTAAGCACGCCATTAATAAATTGATAGCGTTTTATGGTTTCTTTTTGTTGAAGTCTTTTTAAGAACGAGGCACTTCTGATATGACTTGCCCCTTCTACTTCCATCTTTTTGCGCTCCAATCGTGCAAAATTGACGTCTTGCGTAATCACCATCCACAGCTTGTACATGGATTGGTTTGGAAAAGTTAGTGCTAAGGAACTGAAGTACTCGGGATCTATTTGATGAATAGATAAACAGGGCTCGGTTGAAATACTTTTATAAGCTGCAATATGCGCTTTTAGCAGATCAGTACCTTCATTTTTTCGCGCACTTACTAGGGCAACTTTGGTATGCAGCAGTTTTTCGAGTTTGTGGGTGTCTATGCTGATTCCTTTGCGGCGCATACGATCCGACATATTAATGGCCAATATCGTTGGAATATTTAGGTCTTTTATTTGGGTGAAGAGCAATAAATTTCGCTTGAGGTTTTCCACATCCGAGACTACGACCGCTACATCGGGGAAATCCTTGTCATTTTTATTGAGCAATAGCTCAATGACCATATTTTCGTCAAGCGATGAGGCATTTAGGCTGTAGGTGCCAGGAAGGTCTAAAATAGACGCTTTTACTCCTCGTGGAAGTTTGCAAATGCCTTGCCTTTTTTCGACAGTAATGCCAGGGTAATTTCCTGTTTTTTGATTCAGTCCAGTGAGCTGATTAAACACAGACGACTTTCCCGTATTTGGGTTCCCAATGAGCGCTACGTTGATGTTTTTACTCACCTTTTTGTCGAATAAAAATACGCGCTGCTGTTTCTCGTCTAATGGCTAGATGCGCGCCTGCAATATTTAAATATAGTGGATCTTTGTAGGGAGCCAATTGGATTAATCCAACCTCATTACCAGGCAAACAGCCCATTTCGATGAGCTTCATTGGAATCAGCGCCACATCAAAACTATCGATGACGGCTGAGTCCCCAATTTCTAAATCTGCCAAGGTTAACGCCATTTATTTAGACCAATTTTAAACAGCAAATGTACGCTTTAGCCCATTAAAAAAGTACTAGTACGGGGATTTTTCTGTCACAAGAATCGCAATATCTTCGAACAAGTCATCCATGGCGGCGGGTTGTGTTCCATCATAAAAGCCACGTATTCGTTTTTGCGTATCTACAAGCACAAAGTTTTCGGTATGTATCATGTCGTGCGGACCGCCGTCGCCATTTTCTTGTACCACCAAATAAGAGGTACGCGCCAACTGGTAAATTTCTTTTTTGTTCCCAGTAACGAGGTTCCAACGTGTATCATCTACCTTGTTGGCAAGGGCATAGCGTTTGAGCTGAGCAACGGAGTCTATTTCTGGTGTAACACTAAACGACAGGAGCTTTACTTGGGGAAATTCTGAAAGCCTTTGTTGCAGTGCATACATGTTTTTGGTCATTATCGGGCAGATGCTTGGGCAGGTAGTAAAGAAAAAATCAGCGACATAAATACGGTCTTTGTAATCAAGGTCTGTTACGGTTTCACCATTTTGATTTAGCATAGAAAAAGGAGCAATGGTATGGTGTTTTTTGACGTACTGAATGCTTTCGTCAACCAATTCGGGGGCAACCATAGCAGGCTGGTAAACAGGTAATATTTTTTTGGGCTTTAGTGCGAAATAAAATAAAGCGACAATAACGATAGATAAGCAGCCAAGAACAAAGCCGAATGTTTTGAATTGCTTAAAAAAAGCTAAAAATCCCATGCAACAAAGATACAACACCCCATTTTATTGCTCGTTCAAATCTCGTACATTTGACACCTAATTTTTTCCCATGGAACTTTTTTTAATTAAAGGCGGTCAACTTATTTTGAGCTTATCGCTGCTCATTGTTTTGCACGAGTTAGGCCACTTTATCCCAGCTAGAATTTTTAAAACGCGTATAGAAAAATTTTACCTTTTTTTTGATGTTAAGTTTTCTTTGTTTAAAAAGAAGATAGGTGACACAGTTTATGGCATCGGTTGGTTGCCTTTGGGTGGCTATGTCAAGATTTCCGGCATGATAGATGAAAGCATGGACACCGAGCAAATGGCTCAACCTGCTCAACCTTGGGAATTTCGTGCCAAACCAAGCTGGCAGCGCCTCATCATCATGCTAGGCGGGGTTACTGTAAACCTTATCCTGGGGTTTTTAATTTACATGATGGTCATGTTTGCTTGGGGCAGAACAGTGGTGACCAACGACAATTTGCCAAATGGGCTTACACCTTCACCACAAGCGGCTGCCATTGGTTTTCTTCAGGGCGACAGGGTATTGGGTGTTAATGACGAAGCATTAACTGACGCCATGGACATTAACAAATGGTTGTTTTTGCGTTCGGCGGAAACCGTTGAAGTAGCTCGTGCTGACGGATCGGTAGAGAAGCTTTCTATCCCAGAAGATTTTGGAAAAACCCTTTTTGCTTCAGGTGAGATGCTTCCGCTGACGCCTTATTTGCCTGCAATTATAAGGGACGTAGTGCCTGAATCTGCCGCCGCAACTGCAGGCATTTTGCCCAACGACCGAATTGTAGGGGTTAATAATCAGGCCATTTCGTCTTGGTCGGGAGTTTATGAAGCCCTTCAAGATAGAGCAGAACCTTTTGTTGATTTAAAAATTGAACGACACAATAAGCTACAGGACATTCGTGTAGCTGTTGCTGCGCAAGACAGCTTGGGCGTTTATTTTGTCGATACACGCATCAAACCACAACAGGTTACTTATTCCATTAGCGAAAGTATAAAAGAAGGTTTTGATTATGGCTACTGGACCTTGTATGATTACATCGCTCAGTTTAAGTTTGTTTTCACTAAAAAAGGCGCAAGTCAGTTGGGAGGTTTTGGAACCATAGCAAGTATTTTCCCAGCCAAATGGGATTGGCGTATGTTTTGGGAGCGTACAGCACTAATTAGCATTATTTTGGCATTTATGAATGTATTGCCCATTCCGGCTTTGGACGGTGGTCATGTGGTGTTTTTAACCTATGAAATTATTACAGGACGTAAGCCACATCAAAAGGTATTGGAGTACGCACAAATGCTTGGGTTAATTTTATTGTTGGCATTGTTTGTCTATGCCAATGGGAATGATATTTATCGCTATATGATGGGTTAAAATTCTTTATGATGTCATTTGATAGTGAGTAAATAACAATTATATTTGCGCACATTTTCCTCCTTAGCTCAGTTGGTTAGAGCATCTGACTGTTAATCAGAGGGTCCTTGGTTCGAGCCCAAGAGGGGGAGCAACTTATAATGATATAACCGTTATACTGTTATAGTGTA
>JAURDG010000001.1 GCA_030828025.1 Flavobacteriaceae bacterium
CCATATAATCCATCCATTTTTTCATGAATGGATAATGGTTTTGAATCACATTTTTATCGGCATACTGTTGATACAACATGTCAGCCACTTTGATATAAGCACCTTGCCAAGTAACTCCGTCGCCATAATAACGCCAAAACGCTGGTGCCACGTCAGGGATACCCCCATCAAGCGTTTGTGAAAATTTAATATCATCTAACCATTTGGCGTATAGCGTTTGGTTGTCAAAAAGGAAGCTTTCTCCATACGCCCCGGTGGTTCTATCCCCCAACCAAGCCTGGCGTTCGTTGCGCTGAGGACAATCTACAGGCATGCCTTTATAATTCCCTCGTATGCCCCAATATGCATTGTTAAAAATTTGATTCATGGTGGGGTCTGAACACTCAAAAGTTCCAGTAGTTTCTATGTTGTCATAGACTACTTTACCAAGGAAATCTTGACGTTTGGGTTGATATTGCAATCCCGATATTTCTACAAAACGAAATCCGTGATAAACAAATTTTGGCTCCCAAACTTCTTCTGAAGATCCTTTCAAAATATAAGTGTCAGTCGCTTTAGCATCACGCAAATCGGCGGTGTATAATGATCCATCTTCTTGCAAAGATTCTGCAAATCGCAACTTGATTTTATCGCCCCGATTGCCCTTCACTTTCAACTGCAGCCAACCCACCATGTTTTGCCCCATATCTAAAATATAGGTGTCATTTTTGGGATTAATAGCAACAGGAGTGATCTCATCCATTACCTTCATGTTGGGCGTCATTTGGGCTTCTGGAAACCCTCCTGGTTCTTCGACCCAAGTGACATATTGCCACTCACTGTCATCAAAATTTAGCTCATTCCAATGTTGCAGCTCTAAACGAGCGTCATAGATTTCACCATCATATTCGTTGTTGCTACGAATAGGACCATAAGGACTAAATTTCCATGAAGTGTCAGATTTGATAATTTCATGGCTACCATCTGCATAAGCAATATCCAACTGCATGGCCATTTTGGGAAATCCAAAGCTTTTAATTTTATAGGGCTTATATTCCTGACGCATCGAATAAAAACGTCCATTCCCCAAAATCGTTCCCAACACATTTTCACCATTTTTTAATTGAGAAGTGACATCAAACACATTGTACTTGATGTTTTTTGTGTAATCTGTTGGAACAGGTGCCAAAACTTGATTACCAATTTTTGTGCCGTTAATATAAAATTCATAAAGACCCATGCCCATAATATAAAGTTTGGCATCTTTAACTTCTTTTTTAATAGAGATTTGCTTGCGCAAATAGCGTGCTGACAGTTTTGAAAATTGACCAATGGTATCACCTGGAAAAAGTTGGTTACACCCAATCCATCTTGTAGATTTCCATTCAGCATAGGTCAAAATTCCCATGCTCCAATGCGCTGGAGCACTCCATGAAAACTCGCCTTTGTTCGTCCATACCTTAACTTTCCAATATGCTGCTGTTTTACTTTTTAATTTTTTACCTGAATAGGCAATATTAATGGAAGTGCTACTCCTTACAACGCCAGAGTCCCATAAATCAGCATATTCATTGTTTAAATTTTCTAAAGAAGAGGCCACCAGAATGTGATATGCTTGTTGTTCCACTTGGTTATCGTTTGTCAAGAATTGCCAACTTAATCGGGGATGCAACACATCAATCCCCAAGGGGTTATTGAGCATCTCACATTGAAGGTTAATCACGCTAGGCGGATTTTGAGCCCAGGTTGAAAATGCACAAATGACAATCAATAATGAAATAACTTTTTTCATGGTTAATCTTATTCTGAAATTAATTTTTCAAGTTTATCAGATGAAGCAATTCTTTTGCCGTTTTTAAACACATTCAGTCCCTTACCCTTGTTATACTTCTCCCCAGTTTTATCCCAAACAATGGTAATGATATTGCCGTGATATAAAATATTATCCAAACAAAACCAATCCCATTTCTCAGGAGGTATTAAGGGGTTGACTTCAATTTTTTCATCGTCCCTTGGGCGTAGTCCAACCAATCCAGTGATGATCAAATCGCCAAATGTACTGTGGTTGTAATAACGACTGCGCTCCCTGTCTCCCATTAACCAATAGCCTGTGGATTCATCCAAATATTCTCCAATGTAAGGCCTTCCTCGATAATATTGAGCCTCAACGTAAAGATTCAACTGTTTAAAATAATCCGCTTTTGAAATGACATTTTGATCGTAATTATTAAGCACATTTGCTAGCGCTGTTAATGTCTGAGAAGTGGCGAAAGGCCACACAGCCCCATCCCATTCACAAGTTCCTGTGCCATGACTTCTAAATCGTGGACTTCTACGCTCTGCAGTAGTGATCCCAAATGGAGCAGAAAAACCTTCTTCTTTTAAAAGTTGTTCCCAAGCCACTTCATACCCTTTGTTTTTTTCAGGCAAATTGAAGTACCAAGGAATAAAACCAATGGCCTCTTTAACCGCTGACGAAGTACCATTTTCAGTTAGTGTTTCAAAGAATTGATCGGTTTTATTCCACAATTTATCCTGCACCAAATGCCGAATGGTTTCTGCTTTTTGCTCAAAATAAACTTGCTGTTTGTTATCTCCAGCCAAAGCAGAAATTTGAGATAAGGCTTTGGCGTTGGCAAACATATAACTGTTGATGGTGGGTCTGACGTTTTTAACATGACGACCACCACTCAAGGACTCTTCCATGCCGTCTTTTACGTCATGTTGCCAAAACAAGCCATCTGCACGCATTCTGTCGTGTTCCCAAACGCTAAAGTCTTTAACTAAATCTGGGTGCAAATCAATCAAAAATGAAGAGTCTTTGTTAACCAAATAGCGCTGGTAGAGCGCATCGGAAGTCCAACTGCTAAATTTATAAAGCTTTTGCATCGGACCTTGGTTGTGCCCCCGATACCACAAGTGTATGTTTTGGTTTAAATAAGTGTCATCTTGAAGCCATCTAAACTCATAAATATGATGCCCAAGAGCACAAGATATTAAGTTGTATTTATCGGCATAAGACCGATTGACCAGAAACTCTGTAATACCATAGCCTTGAGGTGTGTTTTTGATGTGTTTACGCAAACTCCACCAACGGAAATAATAAATCTCCTCTACATTTTTCTGTGGACACGCAAACAATGGGATATTTTTTTTCATCCAAGACCATGCTTCACTATTGGGTACTGCTTGCACTATGTTTTCATCTTCCATCGTGTTGAAATACGTGGCATAATGCTCAAATGCATCGGCTTGTAATACAAATGCAGCTTTATTTTTAGGCGCACTGCCTTCACAGCTTAGCAAGAGTATTGCCAAAAAGTTAATCAAAGTATATATGTAGCTTGGTTTTGGATACCTCATAAACTCATTATTTTTTTTCAGCATACAGGATTCGTGTTTCTCCTGCTTTCATTTTTATATCATATTCGTAATAGTTGGGCAGCTTTAATGGCGCTAAAGATGCTTGTGGAGAAATGATTGGATCTTTAACTTGAACATCAAAAAACAAGGGGTTAGGATTCTTTCCTTTTGCGATTTTTAGTCCTTTTCCAGAGAGGGGCGTTTGGGTTCTCACTCTACAATTGCCTTGCAGCGACGCTTGAATTTTCACGTGTTTAACCTCATTATCTTCCCATGAAATATCTAGCTCAAAACCACCTCTTGATTTAAGACCCTTAATACTTCCGTGTTCCCAAACAGAGGGCAATGCTGGGAGGAGGTGAATGGCGTCTTCGTGGCTTTGCATAAACATTTCGGCAATTCCTGCGGTACATCCAAAGTTCCCATCAATTTGAAACGGCTGATGTGCATCTAACATATTGGGATAAGTGCCTCCTCCTTTTCGTTGTTCAGGCGTAACCAAATGCAGTTGATCCTGTAACAGTTTATAGGCGCGATCTCCATCCAAAAAACGAGCCCAAAGATTCACTTTCCAGCCCATAGACCAGCCCGTTGATTCATCACCTCTATAATTTAAGGAGTTTTTCGCAGCTTGAAATAATTCTGGTGTTTTAAAAGGGGAAATCTGATTGCTTGGAAATAACCCGTACAAGTGCGAAACATGTCTGTGGTGGTCATTTGGATCATCCCAATCATGCATCCACTCTTGCAACTGACTGTGTTTGCCAATACGCATAGGTGACATTTTCGCTAAAGCTACTTTTAATTCCGCAGCAAAATCAGCGTCCCGATTCAGTATTTTCGATGCCTTCATCACATTGGTGAATAAGTCAAAAACCAACTGATTATCCATGGTTACCCCAGCAGCGATTGAAGATTTACCATCTTCTGCGGCATGGGTGTTTTCAGGTGAGTTTGAAGGCACTACCACCAAATAACCAAACGTGGGCTCTTCAATCATAAAGTCTAAAAAGAAAGCTGCTGCCTCTTTTAGAATGGGATAGATTTCGGCTAAATATTTATTGTCACCTGAATATAAGTATCGCTCCCATAAATCCTGACAAACCCATGCCCCACCAGACGGCCACATACCTGAAGTGGCTCTATCTACAGGACCTGTAATGCGCCAAATATCTGTGTTGTGGTGCAATACCCAGCCTTTGGCATCATAGAGTCTTTGAGCACTTTCACGTCCTGTTATACTCACTTCTTTAGCCATTTGTAAAAAAGGCTCATGCATCTCTGATAAGTTGGTCAACTGTGCGGGCCAATAGTTCATTTCTGCATTAATATTCATGGTGTATTTACTTTCCCACGGAGGAAATAGCATATCGTTCCAAATCCCTTGAAGATTTGCTGGCTGACCACCAGGCTGAGAGGATGAAATTAATAGATATCGCCCAAATTGAAAATATAGGGCCGCAAGTTGTGGGTCGAATTGGCTGTCAAATTTACGAATACGTGCTTCTGTAGTATCATGCATGGCGGGCGTAGTTCCTAAGTCTAAAGAAACACGATTAAAGAACTTTTGGTAGTAGGCCACATGGGCATCTTTGATTTCTTGAAAATCTTTAGCTATAGCTTTTTCCAAATATTTTTGGCTTTTCTCTTCCTGATTTTCAGTGAGCGCTTTGTAGTTTTTAAAATTAGTGGCTATGGAAATATAAAGCGTGACATCATTGGCTTTTTCTACACTAATAATACCATTGTTTGCTATCAGTTGCCCCCCATTGTTTTTTGCAAATATGCGTCCTTGAAATTTTACGCGCCCTTTTTGATTTTCGTAGGTACTCGTAACTCCTGAAAGTGTAATTTGCTTACCCTCTGTGGAAGTAACCGTTTTGTCAAATGGGCTATTCATAAATATAGCACAACTTATGCTGGCTGGTTTATCAGCAGTAAGCCGCATGACAATGACCTGGTCAGAGAAAGAAGTGAGGATTTCTCTTGTGTAGGTAATGCCATCAACTTGATATTGCACTTTTGCTGTGGCATTTTCAATGTTTAGATCCCGATAGTAGTTGGTGTAGTTTTGATGCCCAGGAAATGACACATATACACTCCCAAAGGTTTGATAATTCATGCCATTATTGGTTTGCGACATGATGTCTGAAGTAGCAAGATCTTGTGCTTGCTTGTATTTGCCTTCAAAAATGAGACTTCTGACTTTGGGCAATGCTGCTAAAGCTTTGTCGTGCGCGTTGTTGTTCGGTGAACCCGACCAGATGGTTTCTTCGTTTAACTGCAAGCGTTCAACCACAGGATCACCAAAAACCATAGCACCAAGGCGCCCGTTTCCTAGTGGCAATGCCTGATTCCAATAGGCGGCAGGCGTGTCATACCACAATTTCAACTCATTTTTTTGTTGTCCCATAACACTCTGCCAAAGAACCATTAGAATAGAAAAAACAATGATGTGTTTATTTTTTACTGCTTTCTTCATGTTTTCTTAGATTTTCTTCACCAAATAATTTATAAAGATCATTAATGTTATTGATGGCATTTTTAGGTAAATTTTCTCCATGTTCACCAAATACAAATAAATGACTGTAAGGTTCTATAACACTTTTTGACTCATCGATTTGACCCAACTTGTTTTTAATTTTTTCAATATCTAATCTTAAATATTTTGCCATAAATGGATACATGGCCAATCGCTTTGAAGTACCATAATCATGTCCCTCCTTTGCAAAATGTGCATTTTCAACCAACTCCATCTTGTTGTAAAATCCATAGGTTCTTTGAATAAATGGAAACTCTAATTGTGGAACTGTATGTGTCCAATCACCACCATCTGAAATAATCAATTGTGGTTTTGGAGCAGCCATTGCTGCAATTTCTGCGTTGTTGGTACCATTGCCGCATAAATGGATTCCTCTTCCACTCTCGCAAGGGCATCCCCCAGAAAAATGCGCCGAGACCATTACAACAGGAACAGAAACTGTTATTCTATCATCCAAAGCCGCCAAAAACATAGTATGAGAACCACCTCCTGAACCACCAGTAACCCCTACCCGAGACATGTCTGCATATTTTAGTGTGGATACGTAATCCAACAACCGCATTCCGCTTAACACTTGAATGGTGGAAGCTATACTGTTTCTGTGGGTTGTAGCAGGAAATTGAAGCTGGGACTCGCCCCAAGCAAATAAATCAAAACTGACAACTATGGCACCCATTCTGGCTAAATTAGCGGCTCGAATTTGTTCACTAGCCCTGTAGCGACCGTCACCAAAATGACCATTAGGCATAAGGATTACAGCTGCTTTATTTTTTAGTGAGACGGGTTTATAGATAGATCCTGTTGTGTAAATTCCTGGTAAAATTTCCAACCCAATATTTTCTACTGTATAGCCTGAAAACTTTCTTTTTTTGGTAAGAATTGGTTTAGAATTTGGTCTTTTCGGTGCTTTATCCAATCCCAATGAATACTTCATACAGCTCGTTAGTGCTGCCTTTCTATTTTCCCAGGATGTTTTTTCTGCATACTGCGTAGATAGAAAAGCCAGCCTATTTTCGGCCTTATCCACAGAAACTTTGTAATGCTCGTATTTTCTAATTTGGTAAGTTCCGTTTGCTTGTTTAAAATAGGTCAACCCAAATGGAGCCAATATATTTGCTAGTGAAAGTTCTAAATTCCCAGGCTCAATTCTCCAATCCGAAAAGTCTAAAGTTTTGTTGTCCAACAAATGTCGATCATCAACAACTTTTATATCAAAAATTTCTTCAATTCTTTTGATGGTTTCTAGAATCGTCCCTTGATAATTATCATCAGATGTTTTTGTTTGTGCAACAGCAATCGTTACACTAAAATACATCAAAACGAGTATGTTTTTTGGTTTAATCATACCATCATTTTAGCATTAAACATTTGACGTTATACACTCCTGAACCTACTTTAAACATGGGCCTATTTTTTTCGTTTCCTATTCCTAATACACCACTATGCTCGTTGGGGTTCATATCATTAATGGTGATCTTCGCATTTTTTGACACAGGCAAAACTAGTGTCGCTGTAGTGTTGGAGGGTACTTCTACGTTGAAAATTATGGTGTTATCCTGAATTTCCCAGTGAGAAACTATTTTCCCATATATAGAATAATAACTTGCTTTAGCATAAGTCATATCTCCAACAATTTCGGGCTGAATAAAGAAGTGCTTGAAACCAGGCGCGTTTTCATCGGGTTGGATTCCCGCTAGGCTTTTGTAAAACCATTCTTCTATTTGTCCCATCATAAAATGGTTCCAAGAGTTGCCTTTTCTGGGGTCCCATTGCTCAGCTAAGGTGGTTAATCCAAATTGCATTTGAAATCCATAACCTGGCGTATCATAATGATTGTGCATTTTATACATCACCTCATTTTGGTTATTTTGAGCTAAAGCCTGAAACAAATATCGATTGCCAACATCGCCCGTAGTCAATCGATATCCTCTGTTTTTTATATCAATCAATAAATGTTGCATTACCGCTTCTCTATGCACTGGATCAACCAAATCCATGAATATGGCCACAGCGTTGCTAAACTGACTGTTTGTACCATAATATTGTCCCTTTTCGTTATAAAAGGCGTCATTAAAGGCCTTTTTAATGCTCGTAGCCAAGGCTTCATATTGAGAGGCATCTGCTGTTTTGTGGAGGTGTTTGGCTGCTTTTGTAAGCAAACGCGCTGTATAATAATAATGACTTGTTGCTGATAAGGCAATTGGACTATTTTTAGAATATCCAGCTGCATGATCTCCATAATCATACCAATCGCCTAATCCGTAGTCCAGGATATAATCTTGTGATCTTGATGTTAAATAATCAACATACTTTTTCATCACATGATAATACTTCTTTATCAATGAATCATCGCCATAAAACTCATAATACATCCAGGGCAAAATAACGCCAGATGCGCCCCATTCGGGTGAGTCGGTAAAGTCACCACCAAAAACGACATATTCTGGTGCTATTGATGGAATCATCCCATTCTCGCGCTGTGCATCGGCAATATTTTGCATCATCGCAGAAAAATAGGTGCTCAGATCATAGTTAAACATCAATCCCGGACCATTTAAATGCGCCTCTTCCAACCAGCCAAGTTTTTCTCGATGAGGGCAATCGGTGAATACCGCCTGAAAATTACTTTTGACCGCATTGTTGATTAATTCATGTGCCTTATTAAAAATGGTGTTAGAACATTCGAAAGTTCCTACTTCACCCGAGTTGTTATACACAAAATTGGAAGTGATTTCCAGGACTGTAGGAAGTTCTGGGTTGTTGGCTTTTAAGTAATTTATGTTCTGTATTTGAATGTACTGATAGCCATAATAAGAGAATTTTGGTTGCCAAGACTCTATACCATCTCCTTTCAGCGTGTATTGAAAATAATAGGGCTTCCCCGATCTTCCTTGACTAATGGTGCCGTCTTCCTTTAGTCCCTCGCCAACCCATAGCGTTAGCTTTTGTCCTTTTTTACCTGTCACTTTGAGCGCTGGAAAACCTGATAAGTTTTGCCCCATATTAAAGACAAACGTGCTGTCATTTGGCTGACTTAATTCTTGCACTTCAAATGTTTTCTGAATGGTGTTGGCAGCTGCCTTTTGAGGCTTCAATATTCCTTTAGGTGCTTCTTGTAGGACAACGGGCTTCCAGTTTGCGTTGGGTGTAAACGTTGACGTGTCCCAGCCGATTTGTTCCAAATTTGCATCATAATCTTCACCGCCAAAAAGGCTGTTATAGGTGATTGGGCTATGGCTATAGTGCCATGTTTCATCTGAACTGATTGAGGTTGACGAACCATCTTCGAAATCAATTTTTAAACGAAAAAACAAGGTGGGCGGTCCAAAACTCGCAAAAAACTTAGAATAGCGATTCGCCAATACATTGTACATGCCATTTCCCAGTATCACACCAATAGCATTGGCGCCTTTATTGAATGCCTTTGGAGACAATTCATAAGTGTTGTAATTCACTGATTTGTCATAATCTGTCCAAAGGGGTGCAAACTCACTATTGCCAACTTTTTCTCCATTGAAGGTGAGTTCATAGTGTCCGAGGCCCGAAATGTAAACCACAGCTTCTTTTACATTTTTTGAAATCGTAAAGGGTTTGCGAAGCAAAATACTTTGCCTTGACAATGGATGAGAAGCGTTGATGATAGAGTCTTTTTTAGCTCTTTTGAAAGTAGCTGTATGGAATTTTCTGCCAACTGGCAATTGACTATCTGCTTTTCGGATGGCTCCAATCCAAGTTGGTTGCAACTGTGTTGACTTTGGTGCAACTCTAAAGCTCGACCAATCACTCCATGGGGATTCAAGGTTTTTATTCGTCCATACCTTTACTTTCCAAAAATATTTTTTCTCGTGCTCCAAAGTTGCCCCATTGTAAACAATCAACTGACTTTGGTCTGAAGTTATCTTTCCACTATCCCATACGTCGCCTTTATTGTTTTGAAGTTTTTCAACTGAGGATGCTACTAATATTTGATAAGCCTGCTGTATAACGTGAAAATCAGTGGAATTTAGCACCCAACCCAGCTTGGGGGTTACGCTGTTAACCCCCAAAGGGTTAACACTCCAATCACAGCGCAAATCCGTAACAAGTGTTTGTCCTTTTATGGATGAAACCAAAAAGAAAAAACAAAACAACAATATGGCATTATACCGCTTCAATCTAACGCTTTTTAGTTGTTAATGATTTAATATTAAATGCCGCTTCGGGTATCGACGTTCCAGTATTTGGAATATCTATATAGTCTGGCGTGTCAACAGGGGTGTCTGGATTTGGGTAATAGCGCTGTTTTCCTGTTCGAAACATAATTCGTGAAATCCCATCAACAGGCTGAAAAAACAGCGCACGTTTGGGTTCACTATTGTTCACAGATACGGTAAAGAATCGTGTTGTTGTGTCTAAGTCTATATCTATATTATAGGTTTGTCCAGCTTCGTATTTCAAAAGGTTTCTGAATCGATAGCCTGCTTTAAGTTTCAAATTTCCGTCGTTGTCAAAAATGAATTGAATGGCTGGCATTCCTTGTCTGTTCTGCAACTCTATCTGCATTAAACCATGATCGTTTTGCTCGGGAATTACTGTCATACTTACCTGCATTTTTTCAGAAAAAGGAATGATACGCTCTGCTCGAACGTAATCAAAAGGATCTGCATCTCGTAGAGCAAGTAATTTCTCTGCGTTTTTTGTCTCTATTTCAACGGAACCCCATGACAAATTATAGGTGTTCCAAAAATTCAACTCTTCACCATCTGGAAGATCATCAAACACATCATTGACATCATCAAGCACCTGTGAGGTGATGGGAACAGGTACTGATGCTACCCAAATATCTTCTTTGTTCATGCTATAGGTCAACCACATCTTGTCATCTGGAGGTGTGCCGTTTCCTTCAACAATACCTCGCACATATTGAGGCCCATGGGATTTATATGCACCTCCGTAACGCAATCTTGAGATTTCACCGTGAATGAGCCATAAATTGCTATAATCCAACCCGTCATCGCTCGTTGAAACCGCCAAAGGCCATCGAAATTCAGATGGGTTATAAACGGTAGCAAATTTGTTGTCAGCCGTTTTTTGCCCCCAAATTTTTGCATTCCCATTAACAAAACCAGGCGCCCGAATTGGTTCATATTGCCAGGTCTTTCCATTATCTAAACTCATCGATGTTAGCGCATGTTTCCATAATCCCACAACACGACCATCTGGAATACGATAATAACTAAAGGCTTTATATTCTTTTTTAAGGGGAATCAGCGGGTCATCCCGATCGGCTTCCTCTACCCATTGTTGCATCATTAGTGGCGTGGCCAACAATTCGTTACATGCGTCCACAAATCCTTTGTCTTTGCTGTGTGTATAAAAAGGATATATTGATTTTGAACGATCCCATGATTTGTTGTAACGAATAAAATAAATAGGACCCAAACTACCATCTTTATAAATTTCTCGAATGACCCGACCAATGCCTTTCCCATCATTCGGATCATCGTGGGGTTCCATGACGATGCCATAATAGGCCAAGGTAAAAAAACGATTATCCGAAGATGTGAAAAACCCCATTCGTTGGTGCATGACTGCTTTTAGGTTATGTGCCACAGCGTCAACACCTTCTTTCACATATCCATCAGGAATGTCATAAACGGGAAATACTACTTTTGGGAAACTCCATTTTTTTCCGTCATCAGAGGTTATCAGTAAGGACTGACTTGGCGGAATATGCTCCCCAACAGGGTCGCTCAAATAATTGACAAAAAAGGTATTGTTCCAGTAGGCAATATTGGGGGCGTGGTTATAAGTCCAACCAAAGCCATCAGATTTTTGTGGATGTTCTCGACTGGCCCGCATAATTTGAGTTGCATGAACGCCAACCACGGGGCTCAATTGTCCATGATGATAGTCGATATTAGAACGTGTTTTGCCTACATATTTTAGGGTGTCTTGCTGCGCATTTAGACTTCCCAAAACGAGCAGCATTATCGATAGAACTACACACTTTCTTGCTTGGAACACCATCATTATTTTTCTTTACTTTTTTGAATTAAATCTTTGAGCACCGTTTCTGAAATTGTAGTTATGGTGCCGTGCTTATGTCGTTCGGGTAGTGAGATTTGAGCCGAAATATCTTCGAACGTATTAAAATCTGTGGTACTCAACGCTCTGTAATTCTGATCTCCATAATTGTCATAGTAGATCAACCAACGATTGTTAACAGCTACCACAGTTGGTCCTTCAGACTTAAAGCCTGTATAGGAGTCAGAAATGTTTGTAAAAGGTCCTAAAGGAGATGTTCCAAAAGCAACTTTGAGGTTGCGCATAGGTCTGGTGTTGTCCTTTAAAACCAACACATAATCCCCTATTGCGCGTTTGACAAGCACACAGTCAATCACACTAAAATTAGGGTCTAAGAATAAGTTGGTTTCTGAAAAGTTAACGAAATCTTTAGTAGTCACATAATACATTCGGTGATTGTTTTCCTCATCCTCAATTCCTTTTTCAAAACGAAATGGAATTGTTGACGCCCAAATTATGATGTATTGATCTTGGTCATCGTCGTAGAAAATTTCGGGTGCCCATACATTAACAACACTAGGTTCGTGCGCCATTACAGGAACAAACTTTTGCTCACTCCAGTTGATCAGATCTTTAGAGTGAGCGTATCCGAATCCATTTCCTCCTCTCCAGTCGGTAGTCCATACCATGTGATATACACCATCTGTTGCACGCACAATTGAAGGGTCACGAAGAATCTTACTCGCCCCAACTTCTGGAGTTAAATAAGGTCCTTTTAAGTCTTTCCAATTATAGCCATCTTCGCTATACGCCAAATACAACCCCTCAGTAGCTGGCTCTCTAAACGTAGTGAAAATGTAATATTCTTTTTCAGGTTCACAACTCAAAAAGGCTTGAAAGACGAGGGTCAAGAAAACTCCTCTAATGGCGATGTTCGATTTTCTTACCATTCGATATCGGTTTTTAAATCATCCCCTTTTTTCACCACAGTTTTGACATGATCAAACACATTGTTTTTAATAAAAACATCTTCTGTTTGTGACCCACTGACCTCTAAAAAAAGGTCTGTTGGAAGTCTTTGAAAAGTGTTGTGAATCAGAAGATTGGATACATTATTAAGCCTTACAACGGGGGTGTTTTGACGTGGATTTAAAGCGGTAATATTATCTAAAACAATTTGTTTAGAATTTGAAATTTTGAAGGCAGCACCCAATGTATTGTTTACCCTAACATCATGAAGTTCAATGTCAAAAGCGGTATCAATATTAAACCCTTCTTTAGCTTCAATGTTCATGTTCGAGAAAGTTAAATTGCTGATAGGCATTTCTGGAATTCCAATCAAACGACAGGCCGTATTAACCTGAGTTGCCGTAACATTGCTGATGTGTATATTCCTAAAAATAGGGGTTCGTTCACTCACAGGTTCTTCGACAGTGTTTTTGTCGTAAAAAAGATTGAACATAAACGCTTCTCTCTTGATGTTTTTCATCACTATGTTAGAAACCTGAATGTCTTCGACCACGCCACCCCGTCCGCGTGCTGCTTTTAATCGAATTCCTCGATCAGTACCATCAAAAACACAATTTGAAATGGTAATTTTTTTAATGCCCCCAGACATTTCACTGCCAATCACCACGCCACCATGACCATTGAGCATGGTGCAATTGGTAATGGTAACATTTTCTGTTGGGGTGGCCCATTTACGGCCATCGGCATCCCGCCCCGATTTGATAGTAATGCAATCATCGCCTACGCTGATATGGCAATTTGAGATGTGTACATTTTTACATGAAGTGGGGTTGATGCCATCAGTGTTGGGTGAATACGGATTAAAAATCGTAACCCCATCAATGGTTACGTTATCACAAAATGCAGGGTTGATTGTCCAAAAGGGAGAATTTTGAATTGTGACCCCTTCAATGCGTACATTTTTACAATTGAAGGCTTGAAACAATGGTGGACGATGAAAAAGGTAACTTCTAGTCCTAGCATAATAGGGCGAAGTTTCTAGATGCGCATTGGCTTCCGCTGTCATTTTTTGATATTTTGTATGCGGCAGCTTTTCTTTTGCAGACTCTATTCGCCAAATTTCTTTCCACCAAGCTTCTCCTTGTCCATCTATAGTGCCTCTACCTTTAATGGTAATGTTTTCTACATCTTTGGCATAGAGTAATGGCGAAAAACTTTTCATCACCGTTCCCTCCCAACGTAATTCTACAAAGGGCAAATAATGATCGAAATTCGTTGAAAAACGCAGGGTAGCCCCAGCCTCCAAATGGAGTGTAATGTTATTTTTTAGTCTTAATGCACCCGTTAAATAATCCCCTGCAGGAAAATAAATTGTACCACCTCCAAGCAGTTCAGCTTTATCAATGGTTTTTTGAAGGGCTTCTGTGCACAACTCCCCTATATTGTTACCACCTTCTTCAAGGACATTAAGCCAATTTGGGTTTGCAAAACAAACCGAAAAGGATGCAGACATTAGGTTAAACCACACTAATAAATATACTTTTTTCATCTAGTGAAATCTATAGTTTTGTTTGTAAAACGAGTACCCAGTCATTTCCATCTTTTGGATCACCAGGCGGATCGAAATTCAGGGTGCCGTTGTTGTGAAAGGTTCCGATAGAAGTGCTTTCTCCATTCCTTGGGTTAAACCAAGAAGCCTTCACTTCAGCACCTTCAATTTTTCCCATTTGAATGATCATTTTCCGTCCGGTATAGGTATATATTAAGGCATAATCATTGCCCCTAGTGGCTGCCATATATTGATACTTCTCTCCTTGATTAACCACCAAGGTTTGGTCAGGAATCCGGTTAAAATAATCGAACGATAAGATTAAATCTTTTACATGATGTACTTGTTTACCACCTGGGTCGTTGATGGCATCTGTCCAAGCTTTTTTGTTTCCATAAGCGGGCTTATCGCCAGGACTAAACATTTGCATCACCGCATTGTGCCCATAGGTGAAACCAGCACCTCCTGCAAAAACAGACCAATAGGCATAGCGGCGTACATCATCACTATTCCAAAGCGGTTGTAAGGTGTCGTGCAAACCTTGTGGAATTCCTTCATAAGAAGGTTCACCGTCTAAGGTGGGTTTTGTAGGCTTCAAATTAAAATCTACATTAACAAATTTATAGTTGTCTTGTGCGTACATTCTACCCGTTGTTTCTTGATCATAACGCCTATGACCCGATTGAAACATATTGAAATCTAACCATTGTTCGTGGTGATAATGATCGGAAGAGTCCGTACGACCAAAAGGATGAAAGGTAATAAGCCATTCGGGATTTTTGGCGTGTAAAATATTCCCTATAGCATTCCAAATCGCTTTGTTTTCTTCGCCAGGTGTATCCCCTCCATTTAGCCAAATAATATTTTCCCTACTTTTAAAACGATCACCTAAAAATGTAGCATAGGCTTTTGCCTGTTCCAAATTAACCTTACCCGCTTTTACCGAAGTTCCCCAAATTGGCACTAATGCCAGAAACAAGTTTTTATCTTCAGCAAGATCCAATGCATAATCTACGTGATCCCAGAAGTCATATTCATCTGGGTTTTCAAAACGAGATCCTTCAGTAACCAATGGCTTAGAAACATCATTGTTTACCACCGCCGAGTCACCATAAATATTGACCATTTCTTCGGAGTGCATGGTCATGATTTGAATAACATTAAACCCCTTATTCTTTCTATCCTCAAAATAGGTGTTGAGGGCTTCTCGATCCAGCTTTTTAAAGGCTAGCCATCCTGTATCTGCTAGCCAGAAAAAAGGGCTTCCGTTGGCTGCCTGAAAATAGTGCCCATTTTTCGAAACTTTGACTTCTTGAAAGGCTGTTGCTTTGACATTTTTATTTTTTGGGGTACATGAAAATACCAGCAATAAAATCGTTACAAACGGAGCCAATAAACTATAAAGAAGGTACTTAATTTTCATGTTTTACTTTTTTAATAAATACTGCTAATTTGTTTTTGTAGGCATCAGGGGCAGTTAACACATGTGGCTGATTACCTTTAATGTTATTTGAATAAAGTACAGCTCCAGTTTTGGTATCAATCCAAAATAACGTAAACGTGCCAGGATTTGCTGACAAGTTCAGTTCAAAGGTCTTGGTATTGTTAAGGTAGATGAGATAACTCTCTCCACTATTTTCCAACTTCCAAAACGGACTTTTATAATCTAGATTAGTGTTTACTTTCATCTTAGCGAGTGCTTCGAAAAATCCAGAAATGTTTATTTTAGGAATGCTTGCTAGAGATCCTCCAGCCATTAGCACGGCCCAACCATATCTTGATGCATTTTTTGTAGAATATAAAACTGCTTTATTCGGGTATTTTTGACGATATTCTCGAACTGCCCTATAAACTTGAGGCTCACTCTCATTGCCTGGTTTCATTTTACGTGCGTGTTGCCTAGGTGCTAAATTTTTACCGCCTTGGGGAGCATAAACACTGCCATCTGACCTAAAATGCCAATAGCGAATATCGATTATATCAACTGTGTTTTCTCGATTTGCATCAGCTAATATGGCATCCTGCACGTCTTTGGTTGCACTTAGTCCAATGATGCTATTTCCTGTGTATTCTTTTTTGTATTTCTTAACCTCATCTAACCAAAATTCCATAAAATGTAGTGGTCCCGTATATTCTGCACTTGTTAGATGAATGACGTTGCTTTGATTATGAAAGTTTTCTAAGGATTTTCGTATAAAGCCTTGATGAATACTTTTTCTGTTTTGGTGCGAAATGTCATAAAACTGTTCAGCCATGAAAATCCGCTTATCACCAGCATACGGCGGTGGTTCTGGAAAACCTGTGTCATTCACATTATTGGCAGCTCGCCATGGCGAACTAGACCAATGTGCACCCGCCTCAAGGATATTGTGCTGAAAATAATGTTGTTGAATGAGTACAATACCATATTCCCCTGCTATTATAGCAAATTGCCTTAACCGATTCCAATACCAAGCATTGAATTTTGTAAGGTCATATTTACTCAAGTGGTCCCATGCAAGTCCTTGTCCTGATCTTGCAAAGGGTTGCTCATAAAATGGTGGCCAAACATCAGCGTCTATTCTTCGAGTTCGTTGATGGTCATCCATCCTACGTTCATACCACAAACCATAATTGTGTTCTAAAGCAGCACCGTTACTGATCGCTAAGTTATGTACAAGCTCTTTTAAGTCATCTGTAAATCCTTTACCTGTTTTTCCCGGGACAAAACGCGTTATGTGTGGTTTGGCATTGTTTACATCATAATTTCGTAAACTGCCTCGCCACCAACTCACTCGATTTTGTCGTCCAGTAACAACGTTCCCATCATGAGTTAACCAACCATTTATAATGGTGATTTTGGCATGATTTCGGCTTTTATCATCATTCTTCCAATCCAAATCATCTACTGATTTCAGATTAGCAGTATCTACAGGGATTGCATTTTGTTTTGAAACTTCATCGATCCACCCTAACAAATTTTGATGCGGATTTAAGGCTTCTTTAGTGAGTTTGGCTGCAAGTTCAATTGTGGGACTTGTAGAAGGTTCGGTTCCTATTTTTAACAAGTATGGGTTCACAGGAAGCTGTCCCAATCTTTTTTCGAGTAGTGCGTAAAATAAACTTCTTGGGAATATATGTGTATTCACATCTTTCCAATGCCCATCTCCAGATAATATTCCACCCCAAACACCAAAAGCCCAATTGTTTGAAGTTGGTGGGCTATAATTGTCGATCCTGGAGGCAGATGATTCCCACAGTACACTGTTGGCTGCTGTCCAGCCAGCGCCCCTTCCAGCTTGTTCACGGTTGTTAAAACGTAATGCATTTCCGTCAATATTGACAACATCAAACAAAACACCAGTGGCCCAAGATCCAATGGTTCCACTATTGTTAAATGGCAAATAGGATTCGCATTGAACAAAAGCATTGGGTCCTGTGGTTCCTAAGCCTCCAACAGCAAAATCATGATAGCCATATTCAGAATAGCAACGTTGAAATAAGGTTTGCTGTCCCTCTGTATAAAAAGTGTGTCTTCTAAAGGCAGCAATTTCAGAAATCGGTGCGGTTGCAACACAATCTTCTACCGTAACTTGTTGAGAAGAGTTTAAGAGATTTACCGCTCCTCCAGCCAAATGCTTAAATTGTACTTGGCGCACCCATGCATTCTTAACATTTTCCATTGAGATACCAAACCAACGGTGCTGTTCGTCCTTAAGGTTTGTTTTATCATAGGTAGATTGAATGGCTAAATTTTCAATGCCAACATGTTCTATTCTTCCTTGCCAGGTGTGTAAAATAGCTCTTGGATTTCCAAAATTTTTATCAAGTGGCATCGTCAGAGGTGCGTTCAAATACACGTCAGCACCACGAATAGCAGTAATGGTTCGACTCCAAGACATCTGCCAATCTCTTGGTTTCCAACCAATCCAACCCGTTTCGCCTCCAAAAAAATTCATCTTCACTGCCTCAATCCATTTGTTAGTCAGCGGCTGTTCAATGATGATTTCATCATTAACATTCAAACTAGACGCATCAACCAATTGAATTTTTTGAGTGCCAAGGGGCGTATAATTAGGTTGAATAGTTAATGTGTCTATATATTTTCTATCGTCAAACCCAGCAATTTTAATTATGGCTTCACGATTAATTCCAGTACCTAATAGAAGGCTTTCATTTTCGTTTTTTCCACTTCCTCTTAGTACCACGCCAGCGTGATTGATATAAAGGGTTCCGCTTATTTCGTAAATACCTTTATCCAAAACAACTGCGCCTCTAAAACCAGAAGAATTGGGTTTCAACTGACTGACATAATCAATGGCCGCTTGAATTATTTTTGTGGCATCGCCTTGCTGTTGCGGTACAAAAATTTTAGGCTCCACCAAAGGAATAGGACTTTCAGACGCCATATAACCTGCATATGAAAAATCGGGGATTTTATTGCCTAAGCTATCCGAAATAAAAACTAAATCACCCCGTTTGTTTTTAATGTCGGGGAATGAAGATTGTGCACATGCAACATTAGAGACAAAAAGCAAAAATACAACAACCAGCAGATGGCAGGTCTTTTTATGTAATCGATTGTATTTGTGAATTAAAACGCTCATTTCTATTGCATTTGCTTAATGGCAAATTTTTAACATGTGAAATTTAATGGGTTAATTTAGTCAAAGTATCCGAATTGTTTTCAGGTTTAGTCCAATCAACCCATTTTTTTGTATTTATGCCGTTGATATATTTTTCAATATTGGTATAACCGTCTTCATTTATATCTCCATTTGCATCAGATGCATCTTTTGGGTTTAAACCATTTGCCTTTTCCCATTTGTCTGGCATACCATCCCCATCTGAATCTTTATAGGGTTTTCCTTTGTAAACGGGATATCCACCCACTTGGTCTGGACTGGTAATAATCCCCATTTTATAAGAATCTGGAGGTAGTCTTCTTCTAATAAACTCTTGACCAATGGTGTTTTCTAGCCCGTCTTGATATTCAATTTTTCCTGTCCTAACATATTGGATAACTCTATGATCAACGGCATCACGTTTGGGCAAAGTTGCACCCACATTGTCCAATACAAAATCATAAGCTTCTTTTGCTGGCATAATAGTCAATGGCGACATCTCAAAAGGTGTTTCTTGTTTGATCATCGCTAAATAATCTTTGGCTTCCTCAAAAGTTCGATTTTCAATTTGAACTCCACCAGCCCAATTATCAGCTGAAATTTTGGGAGCACCTACTACAAAATTTCCGGAAACATAGGCACGGCCAAAAGTTTTTGGTTGTCTATAACCAGACTCTGGTTTCAAAATTCTATAACGAATGGGTTTGTCTTTTGGAGTAATCGGCCCTGGCTTAAAGTAATTATTAATGATGTTAAACATCGAGCGGTAGTCTCCGCCATCTAGGGATCGATTCCACCAATTAAACACCACATTATTTACAAAGTTAAAACTTCCATACATGCCTATAGAAGGATTTCGAGAAATGTTATTCGCCCATAAATTGCGTATGAAGGTGCTGTTTAATCCGCCAATAGTACTTCCAAAGGCATGATTATAGGTGTCCAATCCCTCAGAAGAAATTGTATTTTGGATCGTTACATTGACTGCCGGCATCTTTTCTAATTTGGATTTATCGTTGGCTTGAAATTGATGTCTGTATAACGAAATATTTTCGTCCAATCCCCAACTTACAGAGCAATGATCAATAATCACATTACCGATAACATTTCCGCCAACAGCGTCATCCCTTCTTGTTACATCAGTAGCGCCACGACGAAAGCGCATGTGTCGAATAATTATGTCATGAGTATCGAGTAATAACGACTCTCCTGCTACACAAACACCATCGCCTGGAGCAGTTTGGCCAGCTATAGTGATATAGGGTGCTCGAACACTTATAGGCATTTTAAGTTGGATAATTCCAGAGACATTAAACACAACAATCCGTGCACCAACCGCTTCACAAGCCTCTCGTAGAGTGCCTTTACCGCTATCGGCTAAGCTGGTAACAACATACACTTTTCCACCACGACCACCAGGCGTGAAAGCGCCGCCGCCTTCGGCTCCTGGAAATGCTGGAATTTCTGCCTTAATAAGATCACCTGGATAAGAAGCCCAAGGAATATAAGGACGACCCTGCTTGGTTTCTTCCTCAATTATATGATAGTTGTTTTCCCAAATAGACTTTAAGCGAAGTTCTTCAAGAGCAAGTAATGAATCTGTTTTTGATTGAAGTGCTTTGGGAATATTGGGGTATTGTGCCGTAGAAAAAAATGCTGTTAAACTTATACCTAGTAAAATTGCACGGTTAAGGCTGTTTGTTCGTTTCATGCTGACTTTTTGTTTTGTTGGCTTTTTTAATTCGTTCATGCCAATCTTTACTTTCTTTATTTAAATCATAGCCCTGAGCAGACAAATAATTGTTAATTCGCCCTTTGTATTTTCCAAACCAAGCGTGTTTCTCTTTTGAGGATCCTGCATCCATAGCCTGCTCACGTGCTTCCACTAAATTAACATATATAAACTTTTTTTGTTCTTCGGTTAGCTGGAGAAGCATTTCTAAAAACGCCTGATAGGTTTTGGGCACAACCCAGTAGGTCATTCCGTCTTTAACGGCATCTACTTTTTCAGGAGACAAGTGTATTTCTAACTTATGAATATAGGTTTTGTGTAATTTATTAATGGCTTTTGTTGCCTTGGATGTTACCCTTCCAATGTGTTGATCCTGCTTGGTTTTAGACAATTTTTTCAGCTTTATCAGCCCTATTTTTGCATCACGTTTATCGTGAATTTGGCTAAGATTCCTGTATTGTTCTGCTATTATATCAATCAGCAAAGATTCTTCTTCGGGGTTTGATAGCGCTAATTTTTCAACAATTTTTGATGCGCGCTTTTGAGTCACTTTTATGTATGCTGGATCTTTATGTTGTTGTGCAAAATTGTAGCCACACAACAATGAAAAAAATAAGGTAAAAATTCTTGATTTTTTTATTGCCATATTAATGATTTAGAATTCATCGTTAGGAACAACTTATTGATGTATTGGTGTGATTAAGGTTTCTTTATTGTTGCGCAAATCTTTCCAGTCGATTTTGGTGTTTGGGTTTGTTCCATTTAAATAATCTTCAATATTGGAATAACCATCACTGTTTTTATCTTTGGCTGCGTCTTGGGCATCAAATGGGTTTAATCCATACTTGATTTCCCAAGCATCAGGAATGCCATCTTTATCTGAATCTACATATGGTTTTCCATGATATTCGGGGTAGCCGCCCACTTGAGCAATATCTGTAATAATACCTTTTTTATAGGAGTCAGCTGGCAAACGTCTGTGCTTAAATTGGTAGAAAGAATCTGAGTCTAAACCTTTGGTGTATTCAGGTTTACCTGTTGTTACCACCCTGACGATTCTTTCGTCCACCTCATCACGTATGGGCAGTGTTGCACCTACATTTTTTAACACAAAATCATAAGCATCTTTGGCGGTCATCATTTTACGCATCCATGGCGAAGGTAGCGGCTGATTAACCTTCATTTTAGGGAAATACATTTTAGCTTCTTCAAAAGACATTAATGCCCCATTTTTTCCTTCCATTTGCACCCCACCATCCCAGTTGTTTGCCGTAACTTTTGGGTTTCCTTCAACAAAATTTCCATCAACATAGGTACGACCAAAGACCAAGTAATCCAACTTACTTCTCCCAGATTCAGGCTTTAGAATTCTGTATCCAATAGGTTCTTTTTTCGAAGTGATGGGTCCTGGTTTAAAATAGTTATTAATAATATTATAGCTCGCTGTATAATCACCCCCATCAATAGATCTATTGCTCCAGTTAAAAACAACATTGTTTACAAAATTGAAAATACCATTCCACCCAATTGACGGATTCCTACCCGCATTGTTCGCCCACATATTTCGAATAAACAAACAATTTTCTCCACCTAAGGTGCTTCCAAATGCGTGGTTATAGGTATCTAAAGCTTCGCCAAACAAACTGTTTTGAATGGTAATATTAACTGTAGGTTTCTTTTCATCTTTATAATCTGCGCCAGGATTGTACATATGCCTGTAAAGCGACATATTTTCGTCTAATCCCCATGTAGCAGAAATATGATCAAGTATGATATTTCCAACAGGATTACCGCCTAGGGCATCGTCTCTTCGCCCAACAAAAGTTTCTCCTCTGCGAAAACGCATATGCCGAATCACTACGTCGTGGGTGTCAATCCAAACAGATTCGCCAGCCACACAAACACCGTCTCCCGGAGCAGTTTGACCAGCAATAGTTATATAAGGGGCGCGAATAATTAGCGGTGTCTCAAGCTGAATGATCCCTGCTACATTGAATACGATAATTCGAGCACCTCCCTGCGCACAAGCCTCACGAAAACTTCCAGGACCATCATCCGCCAAGCTAGTTACGGTAAACACCTTACCTCCACGTCCTCCAAATGAATACATGCCACCTCCTTCTGCTCCAGGAAAAGCAGGTATTTTGGCTTGAGGCAGGTCTGTTGGTCTTGATGCCCAAGGAATGTAGGGTTTGCCAGCTGCTGCCTCTTTTGCAACAATAATTTGTGCTTTTTCCCAAGCTTTGTCTGCTTGTGCATAAGCTTTGGTCTTTATTTGTTTTTCCTTTTCACGATCTTGATCGGTCAATTTTGGATATTGCGCATTTAGCTTACATATCGTTAAAAAAAGTAGAAAGAAATAATAAGTAGATTTTTTCATTTTTATTTTAAATGTGTTAACACCATTTGCTAATAGTAAAAATTGATAAGGGTTCTTAATTGTAAGGCACAACTAGAAACCCCAATAAATCAATGACGCAAACGCCATCCAACAATAGATAATTATTTGGTTGGATCAAAAGTACCACCCCATCCTTGCGTTTGTTCTAAGTAGGGAGCGGTTGCTAACAATTTGTCGTAAATACCAAAGAAGTAGTATTCATTATACCACTTGAATGTAAAATCTGTTGGGTCGATATTATCTCTAACCATTACTTCAAAATGGTTGTCATATAAATAATCTACATATTCTTCGTACGAGTTTACCCCTGCAGGGTAAGACGTTGCGTCTCTATTGATGATGGGTGCAGATGTGCCCTTGAAAGGATCACGTGCAAATCCCATTTCATAAATTGTATTAGCATCCGATTTGGCAATAATGTAGTATCCCTTTCTACGAGATCCTTCAATGGGGTCAACGTTTAATCTAGAACAAGTACCAAAGTCATCGTTATAGAGCAACCAACGACGCAAGTCATGAAAACGCTTGTTTTCATAGGCAAACTCAGCAGTTCGCTCATTGATAATAACAGAAAAATGTTCGTCTCTAGAAACCACATTGGACAATCCGTACGCACCATCTAGATTCTGCGTTCCAACGCGAGCTCTAATTTGTTGTAGATATGATTTTCCTAACGCTAACTCATTAATTCCAACAGCGCTTTCAGCAAGGTTTAACACCACCTCAGCAAAACGGATCTCCATATAGTTGGTACCGTTATTCCTGAAATTATTGGTGTTGCTGGAATTATCATTGGTAAATTTTCTAAGGTTAACTCCAGTAACACTTTGCGGGTTATTTGTGCCTAAAATAGGTTTTCCTGGCTCTGCAGTAAGTGGATACCAGCTGTAAGTCCAGTGCTTATAATTAGAGTTTTCTTTATAAGGCCAAACACTGCCGTTATATGCAAAAGTGTGATAGAAGCGTGGATCGCGATTTCTATAAAAATGATTTAGATTTCCATTTCGATCAAAAGATGTCCCATCAGCCATTGGAAAGGCATCCATAATGTTGGTGGTTGGTATGATACCTTCATTACCACCTTGCGTCACTGCTCTTGAGTGATGTTCCGTGTAATTATTTTTGGCAATCCCTGTTGTATTGGATGTAAAATCATTAAACCCAAAGCTAAAAATAGCCTCCATGCTATCGTCCTTAAACCACATGTTTTTCCAATCTGGGTCTAGCCCTTTTCCTGCAGCCAAACATACATTGTAGGCTTCTAAATTAGCGTCATAGGCACGTTGCCATCTCGCTTGATCGTCCGTTCGATTAAATAGTGGGCTGGCCCAAGTAAGTAAGACTCTTCCTTTTAAGGCGGCGGCAGCTTCGACAGTAATTCTTCCCAAATCAGCAGCAGTATAAGGTCTTCCTGCTTTTAGAAGCTCCTGCGCCATTTCTAAATCCGCAACAATTTGATTGACGGTTTCTTCTGAAGTACTCCTTGGCGTTTGATTGCTAGGTGTATCAACCGTTAGACCCAATTCTGTAGTTACCAACGGAATGCCTCCATAAAGTCTAAACAATTCAAAATATTGCCAAGCCCGCCAAAAATACAACTGCCCCTTTATTTGATTGACAAAGTCTTCATCAAGACCCGTATATTTATCTACATTGTTTATGTAAAGGTTACAATACCTGATTCGCGTATAAGCATTGTTTTGTGGGTTTGTAGCTACAGGCTGTCCGATTGATTTTATACAATGGTTATTTAACGGAGAAATATCTGACCACTCTTGGTTAAGATCGACTCGACCAGAGACTTCATCAGTAGCTTTGTTAAATAAATCAACAGACCCTCTTCCAGCTACATCAGAGTTATCTAATGCTGCACGAGACCAAGTTGTCATGTTGGCGTTATTGTCCGGAAGCATCGAATAGTACATATTATCCACAAAACTAGTCGCCAAAAACTCGTCCTGATAGATTTCAACATCCACTTTCTGAAAATTCTTCTTTTCTTCGATAAATTCTGTACTACATGCCGATAAAACAAGGCTTGTTAGTACTATGATAAATTGTTTATTTGGTTGTAAATTTTTCATATCTATTTAATTAAAAGCCAACGTTTACACCTAATGAATATGTTCTTAAAACTGGATAGCTATTATAACCACCGTAAGGACTCAATCCATATTCTTTGTATGGATTGAATAAAATGAACGGATTGATCCCTACAAGGTTTAATCTAAATGATCGGATTCCAAGTTTTTCAGTTATTTTATCCGGTAAAGAATAACTCAAATTGATGTTTCGCATCACTAAACTGAAACTACTGACTTGCCAAAATCTTGAGCTTACCGTGTTAATCCCACCATCGCTAGAGCCTATTCCTCCATTTATAGATCGGGCAAGGTTAGGAATTGTTCCTGTAGGGTTTAGCTGCTCGTCATACATATTGCCCCAAAAAGCAGGTCTATTTTGGTAATTTCCTGTAATTAAATCCGAGTCTAATGGCGTTTTGGCACTACCTACTTCTCGGTATCCGCCCCAATTAACGGTCAACACAGTATTTAAACTAAGTTGCTTGTATTTAAGTCTGATTGGAGATGAAAACCCTTGTGGTCCTCGAGCTGGCTTTTGCAATTGAATTTGGTCATTTTCGTTAATGATTCCATCTTTTGGACCAAAGGTTTTTGTTTCTGGATCCCAGTCACCTCTTACATCTCTGTAGAACAACATTCCAGGGCGTAAATCTGAGGAAGAAATACCCAAAATCTGGGTAACACCAGTTTCGGCAAGGTACTTATCAATATCTGCTTGTGACTTAAACATACCTAAATAATCATAGCCCCATACACCTCGATCTGAGCTTCCTGGCTGATTGGTCTCCCAAGGTCTCCAATATCTTTCGTTTGAAAAATTCCCTTGTTTAATATTGTTTTGATACCACCCTAAATTAAAGCTTATGGCATAAGAAAAATCTTGACCAATGGTGTCACTCCAACCAATTGCAAACTCCGATCCCCATGTATCAGCAATCCCGTAGTTGATTGATGCCGAAGCACCACCAACTGAAAAGGGCACACCTGAATTTAAGTTCACCAAAAGTTCATCTCCTTTGTTGTAAAACGTTTCGAAAGTAGTGGAAAGTCTATCATCCAAAAATCTTGCATCTACTCCAATGTTAAACTTAGATTCTTTGCCCCATTTAATATCAGGATTTGCGATTCGATCTGGCGATAATCCAGATGAAACCGAAGCATTGTTTCCAAAAACAGCACCATCTCCAATTTGGATATCAAAATTTTGACGCCACTGCCAAGCCCTAGCATCATCTTTGCCTACATAACCAATAGAAGCTCTTAATTTTAAGAAATCAATCGTATTGGAGTTGAAGAAATTCTCATTAGAAATAATCCAACCTCCAGAAAGGGAGTAAAAATTGCCCCAATAGTTTTCGGGAGCAAATTTGGCAGAAGCATCTGATCTAAAAAGAAATTCAGCAAAATATGTTTGATCGTAGTTGTAATTTAATCTTCCTATATAGCCCAAATCACCAGACTCACTTTTCCAGTTAAAGGTGTTTTGTGTGTCAAAGCCGCCCGTTGTTTGCCATATCATGCCGTCTGACCAATCAGGGACACCATATTTAATAACTCGATCTCTGTTTTCAAATCGTTCTGATTTTTCAACAGCAAACAAAGAAGAAACACTGTGTTTGCCAAAATCTTTGTTAAATGTGGCCTGAAAGCGCATTTGCTCTGTTCCACTTCTGTTATTATCTATTAAGAGTCGGTCTCCATTAACAATCTCATTTTCAATTCGAATAAGGTTAGTTCCTCTGGGACCTGAACCGTTTTCGTAAAGAATATAGGTATTTCCAGGTGTAGAAGTAAAATTCGGCTCGTTATCTGTCAGATCTTCGTCAGCACCATAAAACTCATACAGTTCAAACCTACTGCCAACTTGGTCAGCTCTGTTGCTACTTTCTTGACGGGAATAATTGGCTGCTATTTTTAACCCATTAATAAAGGGTACATCATACTCTAAATTTATATTATAGGACACATTATTTCCTATGCTTTTTGCAAGGTTTTGAAGCCTTTGGATCTCACCAAAATGATATCCAACAAGGGCGTCATTTCCACTAGATCCGATTTGAATTGCTGGCAATCCGTTTATATACATGGGTAAAAATGGCGCTCTGTTTTGCAATTGCCTAAAATCATTTTCTTGGTTTTCACTTCCAATTTTACTGGTTGTTTTACTTTCATCAGTAAAATATCCAGCCACTTGAAAATTCGCTTTGAATCCTTTTGAAAGGTTGATGCTAGATCCTGCCCTAAAAGACCAACGATTAAAATCTAAGGTTCCTAAATTTCCTTCCTGACCATATTGAGAAATACCACCAAAATAAGTTGCGTCGTCGCTTCCACCTGTCACATTAAGGTTATGTCGTTGAGTGGCAGCGGCTTTCCAGTAATCATCTAAAGCATTATAACTATTGGTTTTAAAATGCTCCATCTCAGCGGGTGAGAAAAAGTAGCGAGTGTCGGGAGCAATATCAGTAGGATCATATGCGCGTCCAGCACCATTAAGGCCATTCATAATATTGAAAACTTTTGCAAAATCATAAGCATTAAGCATGTTGTGACGATAAGTTTCATCAGCAACAGAAAAGTTTCCAGAATAAGAAAACTTGGCTGGACCCTTTTTTCCTCTTTTTGTAGTCACTAAAACCACTCCTTGAGCAGATCGTGACCCATAAATAGCTGCAGAAGCGTCTTTGAGAAACGATATGCTTTCTATTTGAGAAGCATCCAAACTATTAAATAAAGTAGGGTCGGTATAACCAGTATTCGGATCTATTTGAACAACCCCATCAATCACATATAACGGCTCTGTGGAATAACTATCCTTTGCACGAATGTTGTTTCCAACGACGGGGTTTCGAATAGTGATTTGAGCCGATTGCCCTGGCCTTGATTCTCCTCCACTTACGCTAACACCCAATACGCGACCAACAAGCGCAGTTCCCAAACTTCCAACAGGTAAATCCTCAATTTCGGAACCTTGAACACTAACAACAGAGCCCGTGATTTCTTCTTTTTTTTGTGTGCCATAACCAACAACGACTACTTGGTCTAATTCCTGAACATTTTCACGCAAAACAACTTCAAGAAATGAATTGTCTTTAATTCTCAATTCGAGCTTCTCCATCCCAATGTAAGAAAAAATTAACGTGGCATTTGGAAGTACATTAATTGAAAAGTTTCCGTCAAAATCCGTAATGGCAGCATTCGAAGTTCCTTTTTCAATAACATTAGCACTTGGAAGTGCAATTCCAGATTCATTTACAACACTACCATTAATCGTAATTTTTGATGTTGATTGTGCAAAAACAGAAATGTTAAGGAAGCTAATAAAAACTATGAGCAATCCTTTTGTGCATGTTTTTTTCATGGTTATATTGTTTAAGCTTTTGACTGTAGTCGTTGATTGTTTTAATACTATGCTAATATTAATAATCGTAAATAAAAAAAATGGCATTTTTTAACGACGACCAATTTTATAAATCACTTCTTTTAAATTTATTGAAATTTGAACTAACTATTGTAGATGTTAATATAATTAAAAAACAAAATCAAAAAATATGTTAAACGGAATTATAACCCCGTTAATTACGCCTTTAAAGTTAGATCAGCTAAGTTTAGACATCACAAGTCTAAACAAAATTATTGAACATGTCATTGCTGGAGGAGTTCATGGAATATTTATTTTAGGTACTACTGGTGAGGCACCAAATATAAGTTACACCACCAGAAGGCATCTAATTATTGAAACTGTCAAAATTACCAAAAACAGGGTGCCGGTAGTCGTTGGGATTTCAGATACGTCTATTGAGGAAAGTCTAGAACTCGCTTCCTTATCAAAAGAGGTTGGAGCCACCGCCGTAGTAGCTACACCTCCTTATTATTACGGCTTAAGCTCCATTGAATTGTTCAAATACTTCTGGCACTTAGCAAACAAATTACCACTACCGCTCTACTTGTATAACATGCCTTTACATACCAAAATTAACATTGACGTCGAAACTGTTTTGCAACTGGCTGAACACCCAAATATCGTTGGGCTTAAAGACAGTTCTGCCAACACGGTTTATTTTCAAAAGCTCTGTCATATGTTTAAAAATTCTGATTTTGATTTGTTTGTAGGCCCAGAAGAAATTACACCCGAAATGGTTGTGATGGGCGCAAGTGGAGGAGTTAATGGAGGGTCTAACCTATTTCCAAAACTTTACGTCTCATTGTACCAAGCTGCTCTAGCAAAGGATTTTGACAGAGTTTATGAATTACATAATTTGGTTATGAAAATTTCAACAAACATTTACAATGTAGGCTCTTTTGGGTCAAGTTATCTTAAAGGAATGAAGGGAGCCGCGTCTTTACTTGGCCTTACCAATAATACCATTGCACCCCCATTTAATAATTTTGAAGAAAAAGAAATGGATAAACTAAGAAAAGCATTGAAAATTATCAGGTTTAAAGTTGATGAAATTATATAATCGATATACACCTTTTAAACAGCAGCTAAATTTGATGGGGATCACCCTGATTAAACTATCTAACTAATGAATTCTATTGACATCGGTGTGTTTTTTGTTTACCTGGCAGGAATCGCCGTACTTGGGGGGTCTTTTTTCAAAAAAAACAAAACATCTACTGCTTATACTGTTGGCAATAAAGACATTCCTGCTTGGGTTGTTACGATGTCTATTTTTGCAACTTTTGTGAGTAGTATTAGCTACTTAGCACTTCCAGGAAATGCTTTTCAATCAAATTGGAATGCGTTGGTTTTTAGCTTATCCCTACCAATAGCGGTTCTCATTGCCGTAAAGTATTTTGTGCCATTATACCGCAAAATTAACAGCCCATCAGCCTACACGTTTATGGAGCAACGTTTTGGTCCTTGGGCACGTATTTATGTTTCGCTTTGCTATCTATTAACACAGCTAATGCGCATTGGCACTATTCTTTATTTGCTTGCACTAACGCTTAATGCCATCACTGGATGGAATTTAATATCGATAATTATTTTTACTGGAATCATTGTTGCCATTTATTCCATGTTAGGTGGAATTTCCGCTGTTCTTTGGACAGATGCTATCCAAGGAGTAATTTTAATCGTGGGTGCCATTGCGTGCATTGGATTTATTCTTTTTACTTTACCCGAAGGGCCTTTACAAGTTTTTAGCATTGGCGCAGAACATAATAAATTTAATCTTGGTAGTTTTGATTTAGACCTGACTCGTCCTACTTTTTGGGTCGTATTGGTTTACGGTATATTTATTAATCTTCAAAACTATGGTGTTGATCAAAATTATGTACAACGATATATGGTTCTAAAATCTGACAAACAAGCCCAACGTTCGGCTTTTTTTGGTGGCTTAATTTACTTACCTATCTCTGCGCTTTTCTTGTTTATTGGAACATCTTTATTTGCCTACTATAGTTCGGTAGATGTACTCCCCGAAAATTTAAACGATTTGAGCAAAGCTGATCGAGTTTTTCCTTATTTTATTGTACATGCCCTTCCTAATGGAGTTACAGGATTGTTAATCGCCTCCATTTTTGCTGCGGGAATGAGCACAATTTCAACAAGTTTTAATAGTGCTGCAACTGTTTTTTTGACTGATTATTACAGCAAGTATTTTTCAAAAAACGCCTCAGAAAAAAAGAGAATGCAAGTGCTCTACATGGCTTCAATAATTATTAGTATTTTGGGGATAGGTATTGCTATTGCTATGATAAATGTAAAAAGTGCACTAGATGCTTGGTGGAAATTATCCTCGATTTTCAGCGGTGGAATGTTGGGCTTATTTTTACTTGGAATTTTTTCAAAAAGCAAAAACCCCTTGGGTGCTATAGTTGGAATGATTTCTGGAATTTTAGTCATTTTTTGGTTGACTCTTTCAGAAAAAATATTTGGTCCAGCTTCCATAGGAGCATCCTTTCACACCTATCTCACGATTGTAATTGGCACCCTAACTATATTTCTGGTCGGATTTTTAATTTCAGCGTTGAAAAGAAATAATAGATAAGCATAAAACCACGAAACAACTTCATTTGATTTTTGCTACCCATAAAGTGCTTTATAGGTAGCACAAGCTCGATAGTCCGCAGCTTCTTTTTCCATGCCAAAAGAAGCCCAAGCACTAGGTCTAAAAATCCTGTCTTCGGGAACATTGTGCATATTCACCGGAATTCTTAAGATAGACGCTAAGGTGATCAAATCTGCGCCAATATGGCCATAGGTAAAAGCACCGTGGTTAGCACCCCAATTGGCCATTACACTATAGACATCTTTAAAGGGTCCAATCCCTGTTAGATTGGGAACAAACCAAGTGGTGGGCCATGTCGGGTTTGTTCGTTCGTTAAGTGTGTCATGTACCGCTTCTGGAAGTGCTATCGTTTTGCCTTCAGCAATTTGTAATACCGGGCCAATCCCTTTCACAATGTTTATTCTACACATGGTTACAGGCATCTCTCCCTTAGTTTTGAATGTTGAAGAAAAACCTCCACCTCTAAAATACTCTAGCATGCCAGGCCCCCAAGTGGTATGTGCTAAACATTTTTCAACTTCATCTTCTGTGATATCCCACCAAGGTTTCATTGCGGGTAAGCCTCCAATAGATTGTTGACCCGTTCCGTCCAAAGCAGACGCTCCGGAATTTATCAAGTGAATAAATCCGTTAGCGGCATCCCCTTCTAAAGTGTGTCCGGTTACACGTTTCACCGCTTCAGGACTCCAGTATGTTCTAACGTCGCTAAAAATCTGCGCTGCACCAGTTAATAAATGCCCAAACAGCATAGAAATTCCGTTTAAACTGTCATTTTCAGTAGCAAACATAAACGGTTGTCGAATGCCGTTCCAATCAAAAGATGAAGTCAAAATAGCTTCCATAAAATCGCCATTTGGAAAATAATCTGTCCATTGACGTTGCCCTTGAAAACCACCCGAAATGGCGTTTCTGCCCAAAGCTTCTTCTGCATAGCCCAACGCTTTTAGCTTTGGGTTTCCAATCATCAAATCTCGCCCAATCAATGCCATTTTAACCACAAAATTCCAGTCAGCATCGAGGGCTTCCCTAGATTTTTGTTTGTCTTTGGGGTTATAATCTTTTCCTTCAAGGCACTTTTCTTTGGTCCATTTTAATGCCTTTTCATATTCATCTTTGTCATAGATTTCAAGCTCAATTCTTCGAATAAATTCAGACATATCCACGTTTTCGCAGCGCATTCCTAAATAGCTTTCAAAAAAATCTGGATCAACAATCGAGCCTGCAATCCCCATAGAAACAGACCCAATAGACAAATAAGATTTACCCTTCATTGTGGCTACCGCAAGTCCTGCCTTGGCAAAGCTGAGCAGTTTTTCTTGTACATCTGCTGGAATGTTCGTGTCGTCACTGTCTTGCACATCTTTTCCATAAATTCCAAAAGCAGGAATTCCTTTTTGATTATGACCAGCCAAAGCCGCTGCTAAATAGACAGCTCCAGGTCGTTCGGTGCCGTTAAATCCCCAAATGGCTTTAGGCAGTGTAGGGTCCATGTCTATGGTTTCGCTTCCATAGCACCAGCAAGGGGTTACTGTTAGACTGACTCCAACACCTTCCTTAGCAAATTTGTCAGCCGACGCAGCAGCCTCTGCCACACCTCCAATACAGGTATCTGAAATTACGCACTCAACAGCACTGCCGTCGGCATGTTTGAGGTTGGCAGATAGAAAGGCAGCGGCGTTTCGAGCCATATTCATCGTTGATACTTCAAGGGATTCTCTAACCCCATCTAATCTTCCGTCGATTACGGGTCTGATTCCGATTTTTGGTAATGTTCCAATCAAGGTTTTAAATTTCATATACTGTTTTTTATTTGTAAAATGGTAGCCAAACGGTCATCTCCCCTTCACCTCTATTTCCCCACGAAAAATAGGGAATGAGGGTGAGATCTGTCTGCTTAGTCGTTAGGTTGAGTGGTTGATACAATGTCTCTTCCCAAGTGGAGGATGCTAAAAAAGCTTTGGCTTTAATAACAACAACCTCTTTGTTATTTAATTTTAATTTTTCCAGGTTAAAATCAGTATTAACATCTAGAATGATGTCGTTAATTCCAGTACCAACTCCCAAGTCTGAAGATTCTACACAATACACTATTGGCCCTCTTTTTACGGCCACTTGATTCTTGGTTTCTTCCACCAACGGATTTGCTTGCATGATGTTAACGGGCATAGGAAGTCGAATTTCTACACGATCTCCTTTTTTCCATTTTTTCGAAAAATCAACATAATTTCCTGGAGGTAGTTCTTGATCTGTAAGTTGGCCATTTATTTTGATTTCTGCATTCTCGCACCAACCAGGGATTCTGACAAATAAACTCATTGACTTTTTGGGTGCATTAATGATTCTTAAAACAATATTCCCGTCCCATGGATAATTGGTTATTTGCTCGACCTCAATGGTTTGTCCTTCTTCATTTTTTGTTTTTAGGTGATTACTGCCATACAGATTTACATAAAGCCCGTTTGCTGAAATACTATAGGCATAATTTTGAATTTGTGCCAAGGTTCTTGTAACGTTGGGAGCACAACAATTAGACCAAGCGATATAGCCCTCGCGCTGATTTCCCCATCGTTGTTTGAAGGGAAGATCTTTAGAAACATGTAGGGGGTTGTTATAACAAAATGCTGTGCCGTCAAGGCTAATTCCAGATAAAACACTGTTATACAAGGCCAATTCAATAACATCTGTGTATTTTGCTTCTCCGGTAAGCTGTAACATTCGCCAGTTCCACAAAACATTGCCAATATTGGCACAGGTTTCTGTGTGGGCAGTTGCATTTGGCAACTGAAATGGCCTGCCATATGCTTGATGCGTTTTTTGAACATAAGTAGGGTCGTAAGAGGTTCCATCGGGCGACACCCCATCATATAAAGAGCCGCATCCTCCAGTAATGTACATTTTTCTATAAACCACATCTTTCCAAATTAAATTTAGGTTTTCGAGTAGTTTTTCCTCGCCAGTTTCTGCATACAAATCTGCAACACCTGCATACAAATAATTGGCTCTAACGGCATGTCCCATAGCAGCTGTTTGTTGTCTAAAAGGAATTCGATCTTGATTGTCATCGGTGCCGTCATCGGTCCTTCCTCTAATATCAATTAAATTATTGGCCAGCTCTAAATAACGAGACTCTTTTAATGTTCTATACATTTCAATAATGCCCATATAATGTGAAGGGCAAATAGCATTTCTCGCCAATTCAGGTGAGGCTTCTTTGTAGAATTTATACAAGTAATCTGCAACCCCTTTGGCTATATTTAAAAAATTTGTTTTTCCTGTTGCGCGATAGTGAATACAGGCGGACGTCATCAAATGTCCCATATTGTATTTCTCAAAGCTCAACTGTCTTTTAAGCTCTTCGGGGCCTAAGGTTCCCCACCGCTCTTCAATTAAAACAGGGGTATTTATATATCCGTCGGCTCGTTGAACTTTTTCAAATAAAGCAATGGCTTCATCCATTTGCTCATCCAAAACTGGATCTTTTGTGATGGCATAAGCTGCCGCCATGCCTTCCATGATTTTATAAAAATCGCCGTCATGGAAAGAAGGACCTGCATGTTTGTCTTTCATTAAGCCTGCGGCAATTTGAAAATTTTTATAGGCGTGTGAAATGCTGTCATTGTGATACAAATCCCACATATAGGGAATCGTGTTTTGGGTTTCAATATCAAATTGTTCTTTCCAAAACCCGTCTGTCCAAATCACGTCCTCTAATGAAACCCCCTTTAATTTCGAATAAGGGCTATTTGTATTGTCTGCTAAAGGGGCTCTTTGACCCAAAACAACGGGTGCTGACATAAATAAGCATATTATTGATACCGAATATTTTTTCATCTTTTTAGTTTTTACTTTATGAATACATTAAAACGACGCATCATACTGTCGCCATCCTTGTCCGTAACTTTTAGCTCAAAAGAACCAAAGCCTTTGTTCTTTGGTTTAAATTGAAGCTTATTTTTTTTAATCTCAACATAGCCATTTTCTACATTTAGACAACTAAACTTGGGGTTTTGTTCAAACCCTTTAAAGTAGGTGTTTACATCTAAGGCTAAGGTTTGGTTTAGAACTATAAAAAAATGAGGAGTAGCCATCCAATGTAAGTAGTGCTCCAACTGCGTATATCCATCCTTATCTTCATCTAAGTTGGAATCCGAAAAATCATGAGCTCCGGAATTTGGATTCAATTCGTGAGCAAGCTCCCACCAATTGGGTAATCCATCATGGTCAGTATCCCAATTTTCATCTCTCCTTTTAATAGGAATAAGTGGAAAACCTCCAGCGTCTGTTTCGGTATCAATCATGCCAGGCAATGATGTTTGAGAACCCTTAAACGAGTAAGTACCTTGTAGCGTTTCCTCAATGATACGTTCATCAATTTCACTGGTAATAGGTTGGTTAGAACCGACATCAGACAACACATTTTTATAGGCAGCTTTGGCGGTTTGTGTTTCCACGTAAGCTTCGAAAAAGGGGCGATCAACAAACGTGTTATAATCAACAATTTCGTTGTTTCTAATTCTAGACCTTCTGCCTTTTTCTTGGGTATCCACATCAAAATAACCTGGCATTACATTTCCGCTAAAAAAATAGCGTTGACTGCCTTTTCCAACGCCTTCATGATCAGCTGTTAGGGCCACAAAAATATCGCTTGAGGGTCCTGGCTTGTAATAATTGTTGACAAAATTTACTTCATAAGCGCCTCCATCTGTCGTTCTATGTCCCCAATTATACACCACATTATTTCGTATGTCTAGCCGTCCAGCATAAAATCCTTCACCATCCAGGCCGCCGCCCATGCTCCAGTTTCGCCCATAGTTATGCGCCAATAGATTGTGATGAAAACTGCCAATATCGCCACCTATGGTAGCAGCATATCCATGTCTATTTCCTGCTTTGTATTTGTTATGTCCTGCCACATTCAAGGCTTCGGAAATTAAAGTGCGTTGCAAGCTTATGTTTCGCGCACCACGCGAACTAAAAGATTCATCGATTGTCCAACTAATAGAGCAATGATCTATAATGCTGTGGTTTGCACCTGTTAATCCCATGCCGTCATAGGTAGTGCCGGATCCGATTCTGATTGTTAAAAATCGTAAAATTCCATCATTTCCTGTTAAGCCAACGGGGGCTCTGGTAATGGTAATTCCCGATCCTGGAGCTGTTTGTCCAGCTATCGTGATGTAGGGCTGATTGATGACCAATCTTGATTTTAATTCAATTGTTCCAGACACATGAAATACAATGGTTCGTGGGCCTATATCTTGGGTAACTGCATGCCGAAAACTACCTGGGCCATCATCATTTAAATTCGTAACTTCTACAACCTTACCTCCTCGCCCACCAATGGCAAAACGGCCATAACCCGCAGCACCAGGAAATGCCAAATGCGCAGGCTTAAACCACCAAAGTCTGCCTTTGGTAACTTCGCCAGATGCGCCTAGCTCATCAACCCGCCAATAATATCTTTTAGCACTATAAAGACCCTTGACCGTTACTTGATTTTTTGTGGTGTTTTCAAGAAATTCTTGAGCGCTTATATCGGCGTTTAAAACAGCCTCACGATCTTCACCAAAATACACTTGATGGGCTTTAACATCTTTTGCAGATTGCCATTCAAGGGTTACTTCTTTTTCAATTTCAACATGCTCATCCCCTAATTTAGGATAAGGGGAAGTGGCTTGTTTTTTTATATTAGGCGTGTCTATCTCAAATCCATTGATGACAATTTGATGAGCTGTGCTGATTGGACTATCCTTCCTGTTTTCATTAATCTCAAATCGAACAACAACATCTTCATTTGCACCCACCTCAAAATCTAAATATGCAGTTTCTATGGTTTCTTTAGTTAATGCTCTTTTGGTTGGCTTTATTGACATCTTATACATGTCATTGATGTAAATTTTAATCTCTGGGGAAACACCATCTACTATTTTGTCTAAAATATTGTGATAGGTTAACAGGGAATGATTTCCTTTACTTAAGCCACTTATGGTAAGTGTTAGTGCATCTTGAGAAACCAATCCGTCACTTCCCAACTTGTTGTAATAAGGTGCACTAACTCCTAATTTATGCCAATTGGATTTAAAATCCCCTTGAATAGAAACCGTAAGATTTCCAAAGGTTTTTTCGATTAGGTTCTCATTTGTAATGGGCCATGAATGATAATTCGGGTCGTTGACTTCAGCCAACTTTCTGCCTGAAAAATCAAAATCAACCTTTAGGGATTTAGCTATTGGTGTTGGCTGTTGCGCCTGTAGAGTCAATGCCAATAAAGGAACAAGTATTAGGGTATAAAAGTGTTTGATTCTGATCATTTAGTTTAGCATTTTTTTGGCTTCGTTGGATTTACCCAACAGTACAATGATGTCGTTTTTCCTTTCCTCGGGAAGCACATTTAAATATGTTATAATTTCATTTTCAAGCGTAACCTCTATGGTCGTATTATTTGAAGCGTGTAATTTGAAATGAACATTCCATTCTTTGGGCCAAGCAGGGAAAAGATAAATTTTTCCATTGGCTTCTTGCAACAACATTTCTTGCATTCCAATCATGCCCGAACCACCCCAATTATGATCGGGAACCCAATCAAAACCGGGCCCCCAAAAAGCTGGAAAACGTCTGTCAGCATTAGCCATTTTGCGCAAGGTATATTCGGCAGCTTCATTTGTTAATCCCAATCTAGCAGCAAAAATATTGTCTTGTTTCCATCCAATGTGACTCCTAAACTTCAACAAATCTTTATCTAAAAAGTAGGTGTTTTGGGCAACGACCAAGTCGGGCTTACCAATTCCGTACAGACCCCAAGGAAATACTGGATATAGCTGTGCGGCTTCAGTATTGTTAATTCGTTCCCATGATTTTGCTGGTGACAATACTTTTTGATGATTAATTTCCCTAAAATTTAAGGGAGGTATGCGAGCTTGAAAATCCTGTACATAAGTCAAGTCTTCATCCGATAAACTTTCACTTTCGAATGCAATTAATTTCGTTGTAATCACACGTAATGCAGCGATTGTGCTGTTGGCATTATTTGCCATTTTATAAGTTTCTACAGCAGAGCCAGGATACAAGACTAAATGTCCGTTAGCATCTAATGTTTTGTGCCCTCGTTTTTTGGCAAGATATTGATAGTGTTCATCAAAAAAACGAAGACAACTCACAATAAATGGAATGTATTTTTTAATGTTTCTACCAGCATAGGCTTTTTGTTCAATCATCATATTACAAAACTCCAATACAGTGTCCCATTGATACTCCAACCAGGCATTGTATTGCATTCCTGGATCATATTCCTCTGGTCTATTCCAACCGTATTCAGCAGGATTGGGCAAACCATAATTCTCTAACTGTTCTGTAAAAGCTGCACCCTTGTGTTGCCAATATACCTCACTTCTTAATTCTGCGTTTTTAAGAAGCGTTACATAATAATCAAGTTGAGCGTCCATCATGTCAAAATCGCCACTTTTAAGCATTGGATAATAAACCAGGCGTTGGTTTTGCTGGGTCATTGTTCCACCACCCCAGTTTCTAAAATCGGGGGTAAAATTAAAGTCCGTATTCGTGAAAACAGGGTCGTAGGTAAACAAGCCTCCATTGAACTTTGTTGGATGTTTGCCGTAAGCATTACAGCCCAACATATACCTAAATAACTGATAATTCTGCCCCATTTGAAAAACGGAATCTTTGGCTTTTGGCTGTAGTGTTTGGGTGAAAACAAAACTGCGTTTCCAGAATTGACTCCACCACAATTGCGTCTGTTTTTCTTGTCTTTTTTCACGCAGCGCATCTACTTCTAGCTCGTTCCTTAATCCTGCATTCCATTCATCAATTTGTGCTGACTGAAGCGTGTTTAAAACTATTTTTAAGTGATGCTTTTTACTGGATTTTTCACTAACCAATCGATATCCTTTAAAATCGGTATTTTGATATACCCCATAATAGTTGTCTTCAGGTTTCATGTGTTTTCCCGTCATAAACCCACCAAAAGTGAGGTCTTTTAAAGGGTTCATCAATTGGCTTTTAACCGCTTCCAATTTTTGTTGCTTTACTGCGACATCAAAAACGGTTTGTGTGCGGTTTTTATGATAAAACTTAATTCCATTATTCTCAAAAGAAATCGAATCTTGGTAGGTTATAACAGGGCCTTGAGGCGCCCATTTGTATGAATTGGCGTTGTTTTCTTTACCTATAACTTCTCGGTTTTTATAGCGCCAACTTTCATAAGATGCGGCCATCTTTAGTGAGGATTTGCTTTCAATTTCCACATGAATCACTGGATTAAAAACATCAACCCAAAGTTTGACCTCGGTGTTGTTTTGACTAATTTTAATGTAGCCATCTTCCAAAACCAATTCTTGATGAAAGCCATGATTGTCTTTAAAAGGGTTTGGGGAAAATTCGAGTTTAATTCGACCTAATTTCAGCAAAGTGTTGTGTTCGTCAAAGCATCCACTTTTTGAAAAATAAAAATACAATGCGCCCTTTTCTACCCATACATTCAAGCCAATATCACCACCTCCAAGCGGCATAGACTCCGATGCATTTATGCTCTGCGTTTTCCAAACGGGATTGTAGTTTTCAAGCACAGGAAGTTGGGCTTCTATCTTCAAAGAAGCCACAAGTAGCCAGAAAATGAAAACCCTATTTTTCATAAGTTATTAATCTTTATACCAAGAATCTGTTCTAAACGATGACATAGGCAGTCCGCCCGTACTGAAAATTTCTGCAGTTGTAAAATCTTTAAACAAATACCGAATGGCTACAGGTTTTTCAACCCTTGGCGAAGACAACAGCACAGATTTGCTTCTTAAAAAGGCTTGTGCTGGATAAAATTTTTGATCTTCTCCAGCAATTTCAAAGCCAGTCACTTCTTTGCCATAGGCAGTGATGCCGTTGGGGACATTATTGAAAGCTACCGTAACAGTACTTCCTTCAATTTCCATAGCCCTAAATTCTGGACTCTCAAATTCAAAACCCTCCAAACCATAGGTTTTTGCTAAGGCTAAATAGGCCAGTCTAGCGCCTCCTTTTTTCTTATCAGCTGGGTGAATATTATCTTTCTCACCAACGTCCATCACAACAGCCATTGCTGCATGAGGTATTTCCTTTGATGCAAGTAGTTGGGCTTCACGTAAATAGGCCGAATTATATTTGGCTTTGTAATCATTTGGGTGATATCTGCTGTAATCAAATGGGGCAATTTGCACAAAGTAAAAAGGAAAATCGCCTTGGTTCCATGCGCTTCGCCAACCTGATACCATTTTTTTGAATAAGGCCTTGTAGGCAAAGGGTCTGTCACGGTTCGACTCCCCTTGATACCAAATGGCACCTTTTATGCCGTAGCCAATGGTAGGGGCTAACATGCCGTTGAAGAGCGTTGTAGGCTCACGATTAGGTGCTTCTTTAAAATCTTTTTTATTTGATGGAATTTTAATTTCCTCAAAATCTTGTAGCATCTCCGAATTCATCCATGCCTCAACATTAGAACCTCCATAGGAAACTTCAATCAACCCAATTGGAACGCGCAAAACTTCATGCAATAAACTTCCAAAAAACCATGCAGTGGCACTAAAATTAGCTGTAGTTTTTGGAGAAGCCACTTGCCAACTTCCTTCGAAGTCATCTGTTGGCGACAAAACCGTTTTTCTTGGCACACTAATAAATCTTATGCTACTGTTTCTCGAATTGATGATGGCTTCGTTACCACCCAAAACAGGCTGCCCCATGAATCCCTTCAAGGGCATTTCCATGTTGGATTGTCCTGAACACAACCAAACTTCCCCAATCAATACATTTTTTATTTTGGTGGTTTCCTCCGTAGTTTTTAACACAATTTCATAAGGAATATTAGTCGCTCGAGGTGTTCTTACCAAAGTTTTCCATTGACCCTTTTGATTCGCCTTTACTGCATAAGATGTGGAGTTCCATGAGGTTATCACAGTTACTGTCTCATTGGGATTTGCCCAGCCCCAAATGGGCGTTTCCATTTCTTGTTGCAGCATCATATTGTCAGTAAACAACGCGGGCAATTTGATTTTTGCTTGTGCTTGAAACGCTAGTGTTAAGCAAAAAACAACATGTAATATTTTATCTCTCATGATGGTATTCATTTAGTTCTTCTTTAATGTTTATAGACCCCAACAAACCTGATTTATGCAGCGCATTGCCTTCCAATCTAAAGGGTGCTGTTGTCCATGTAAGTCGGTCTTTTTCTGCTAATTTTTGATCTCCTATGAGTCTGTTGGACCATGTATTGGTAACCTTTATTTCTAAAGTGTTCTTTCCTTTTTTTAGGGCTTCTGATATATTAATTTGGTAGGGATGGGTCCAAATAACACCACAGTTTATTCCATTTAAAGTCACTTCAGCAATATTGTTTATGTCTTCGAAAGCTAACCATAAATTGTGAGTTACTGAGCGCTCCCAATCAAAAGTGTTTACATAAAGAGTGGTTCCTGAATAATACTTAATGCTGTCATTTTCAGATCTACTCCAGTCAAACAATTTTTTTGTCTTAATTGGCATTGAGGGACCGTGATATGCTTTGTCAAACTGAAGTGTCCAATTGCCGTTCAACTCTTGAACGATATTCCATTTTTTTATGTTAGACTTTTCCCCTGAACTCGTTTTGGTAGTGGGTTCTTTAAAGATAACAAAAAAAGATTCGTTTTTAGCAAAAGGCAACACCATCTCTATTCTGTTATTGTTCAATTTCCAGTTATGAATTTTGGATTCAATTCCTGAAACGGGATGATATAGGTATGGAACTCTGCCCGAAACCCTAAAAGATAGAGTTCGGGTAACAGACCTGTCTAATTGATTTGA